>JBGPVO010000180.1:0-4424 GCA_041491705.1 Verrucomicrobiia bacterium | reverse complement strand
GGCGGCGATGACCGAGTACAAGATTATCGTGGACAAATCCACGGTGCCCGTCAAGACCGGCGAGAAAGTCGCCGAAACAATCAAACGCTACAACAAGCGCAACGTCGATTTCGATGTCATCAGCAATCCCGAATTCCTGCGCGAAGGCTGCGCGGTCCAGGACCTCATGCAGCCGGATCGTGTCGTCATTGGCGCGGGCAGTTCGCGTCCCGTCGCGAAGATGAAGGAGATTTACACGCCGTTCAACGCGCCGATTATCGTGACGGACATCAACAGCGCGGAACTGATCAAGCATGCGTGCAATTCGTTTCTCGCCCTGAAGATTTCGTATGCCAACGCGCTGTCCGTCGTCTGCGAGGCCAGCGGCGCCAACATCGCCGACGTCGTCCACGGCATGGGCCTGGACAAACGGATCGGGCGCGCGTTCCTCAACGCGGGCCTCGGCTACGGCGGTTCGTGTTTTCCAAAGGACCTTAGCGCATTTATCCACATCGCTGACACGCTGGGCTATGATTTTCGCCTGCTCAAGGAGGTGCAGCAGATCAACGCCGACCAAATCCAGCACTTCCTCAAGAAGATCCACGACACATTGTGGATCGTCAAAGACAAGACCATCGGCGTGCTCGGGTTGGCGTTCAAACCGAACACTGATGACATGCGTCTGGCGCCGTCGCTGGAGGTTATCCGCCCGCTCCAGAAGGAAGGCGCAAACATCCGCGCGTACGACCCGAAAGCGATGAACAAGGCCCGGGAGATATTGACGGGCGTGGAGTTCTGCGATGGACCCTATGCCGCCGCCTCCGGGGCTGACGCGTTGATCATCTGCACCGAGTGGGATGAGTTCCGTCAGCTCGATCTGGAAAAGCTGCGCGCGGCGATGAACCAGCCCATCGTGATCGATGGCCGCAATCTGTACGAACCGCAGAAAATGGCCGATCTGGGCTTCGTCTACAAATGCATCGGCAGGTGATATGCGCCGCGGCGCAACCTTTCTGTTCCTGATTGCCATCGCCGTCGCGCCCGCATTCGGGCAGAAGGTATTCCCGCCGATCACCGCCGCGGATCGTATCGTCGTGGTCGCGCCGCATCCTGACGACGAAGTGCTCGGCACGAGTGGGCTGATCCAACAAGCGTGCGCGGTCGGCGCGGAAGTGCACGTGATCTACCTCACCAACGGCGACCACAACCAGCTTGCGTTCAAGCTCTACCAGCTTCGTCTGCACCTCGGTCCGAAGCAGTACCTCGCTTTCGGCGCACTGCGGCAGCGTGAAGCTGCGGCAGCCACGGCATTGCTCGGCCTGTCGCGAGACCAATTGACCTTCCTCGGGTACCCGGATCACGGGACACTGCGAATCTGGCGGGATTATTGGGGCGAGGTGGCGCCGTTTCGCAGCGACGCCACACACAGCAACGCCGTGCCTTACCGGGAGGCGTTCGCCTTCGGGCAACCGTACAAACCCGAGAACGTGGTTGAGGATTTCGTCGAATTGTTCCGCCGCTTTCGGCCAACACGGGTGTTTGTCACGCACCCAGCCGACACGAATCCCGACCACCGCTCGGCACCAAATTTCGTTCGCCTGGCGGCGCTCCGGCTTGGCGCAGAGCAAACTCCGCCCCAAATTTACTATTACGTCATTCACTTCGGCCGATGGCCGATTCCGTACCATTATCATCCCGAGCTTGAGATGGCACCGCCTCGACGGTTGCTGGACGATGGCGATTGGCAGTCGCTGCCGCTCACGCGGGAACAAACGCGGCGAAAATACGAGGCCATCGTCCAAAACCGCACGGAATTGACCACGGCCGCGTACTACCTGACTTCGTTCGCGCGCGCCAACGAACTGTTCGCCACGATCAATGTCCTCCCGATACCCGTTGTGCCTGCTGAAACGGTCATCAACTGGAAGCGGGCGGTTCGCACCAGGTCGATTGGATTGGGGCCGGGCGACGCCACGTATCGCCCCGATGCGGAGCGGGTATTCTCGGAGGAATTGTCGGCGATGGAACTGGAGGAGACGGCGTACGTCCGCCAGGGCGACGACCTGATCGCGCAGGTCACGTTGCGCAACCGGCTTGGCAAACGGGCGAATGTGCATTTGCTGCTGTATGGATACAGACGGGATGAAGACTTTGCGGCGATGCCGAAGCTTCAGGTCAACGTCACGCCTCTTGGTAGCGTACACGTGTTTGCTGGCGGCAAACGGCTGAAGGAGCAGGGCGTGACAGTCACGGGCGTTGACAATTATCTCATTGTGCGAGTGCCGTTGCGGCTGTTGGGCGAGACGAGACCCGATCTGCTGTTTACGGCCACACGCGCCAATCTCGGTGAAGTCGCTGCCGATGACACCGCCTGGCATCTCTTTTCGCTGTCCAACGACACGGGAAACGGGCATACAATCAGGGGCATGCCAGCAGGCGCGGGAGAATAGGAATGGATTACTTGGTCACGGGCGGAGCCGGGTTCATCGGCTCGAACATCGCGGAGCACCTGGTCAGGCAGGGGAGTAGCGTCCGCGTCTTCGACAATTTCTCCAGCGGCAAACGCGAGAACGTTCGGTCGTTCGCCGACAAAGCGGAGATTATCGAAGGCGACCTGCGCGATCCCAAGTCCATCCAGCACGCGATCAACGGCGTGCGCTTTGTGCTCCACCTCGGCGCGATACCGAGCGTTGCCCGATCGGTTGAAGACCCGTGGACGACCAGTGAAGTCAACATTACCGGTACGATCAACCTGCTCCTGGCCGCGCGCGCTGCGGGCGTTCAACGCGTCATCTTCACGTCATCATCCAGCGTGTACGGCGACACGCCCGCGCTGCCAAAGCGCGAAGATATGCCACCATCGCCGCTTTCCCCCTACGCCGTTCAGAAGATCACCGGCGAACACTACTGCCGGATCTTCTGGCAACTGTACGGCTTGGAAACGATTTCGCTGCGCTACTTCAACGTGTTCGGGCCGCGACAGGACCCGCAATCACAGTACGCGGCAGTCATCCCCCGGTTTATCTCCGCGATTCTGAACGGCCAATCGCCGACGATTTACGGTGACGGCAGGCAGACGCGTGATTTCTCGCACGTCGAGAATGTTATCGAAGCCAACGTGCTCGCTTGCCGGGCGCCGACGGAAGCTCTGGGCGAGTCGTTCAATATCGCCTGCGGCGGTCGCATTTCGCTGTTGGAGCTGGTGGACACTGTGAACCGGATTCTCAGTAAGGACGTCAAACCGAAGTTCGAAGCCGCGCGGCCTGGCGACGTTCGCGACAGCCAGGCCGACATCTCCAAGGCCGAAAAACTCCTCGGCTGGAAGCCCAAGATAAACTTCTCCGACGGCATCGCCAAAACCATCGCGTGGTATCAGCGACAGTAGGAACGCTGAGTAACCTTTCATAAGCGCGCCGCTTGCCCGGCTGTTCTGGTCTTGCTACACTGTGCGGCCAAAGCAATCGACGCATCGAATGACCTGGTCTGAATTCAAAAAGAAGTGGTCACGCTACCGCGGCAAGGAGTCGTCGGCCTACCAAGAACACTTCAACGATCTGTGCCGCCTGCTGGGCCAGCCAACGCCCGCCGAGGCTGACCCGACCGGCTCCGAGTTGTTCTGCTTCCAGAAGCGCGTTGTCAAGGACGCCGAATTGCTACTCCTGAAGGAGAGCAGCGCTGACTATGCCGAACCGGGTGACCGCGGCTTCGCCGATGTCTGGAAAAAGGACTGTTTCGCCTGGGAGTACAAGGGCAAGAAGAAGAATCTCGACGAAGCCTATCGCCAACTGCTCCGCTATCGCGAATCGCTCCTGAATCCGCCGTTGCTCGTCGTCTGCGATTTCGACCGCTACATCGTCCGCACCAATTTCAATGGCGCAGTGCAGGAAACGCACGAGTTCACCAATGCCACCATCGACACGGTCGAGAGTCTCCGCATCCTTCGCGCGCTCTTTGCCGATCCCGAGGCATTGCGTCCGGTTCACACCACCAGCAAGGTCACCGAAGACCTCGCCAGACAAATCGCCGCGGTAGCGCGTTCGCTGCAAGACCGTGAAGCTGTCGAATTCGCCAATGCTCGCACACGCGCAGAGGTCAAGGTCGCGCAGAAGAAGAAACTGCGAATCGCCCGTTTTCTTAACCGGATTATCTTCTGCCTGTTCGCGGAAGACATCGGACTACTGCCCAACGACATCTTTAGCGATCTCGCCAAGCAGGGCGTGGACGACCCCGTGTTTTTCGCCGAACGGCTCGAAGCTCTGTTTCGTGTTATGGCCAAAGGCGGGAGCTTCGGGACACAGAAGATCCGGTACTTCAATGGCCACCTGTTTGAGGATTCCACAGTTTTCGAACTGACCGAAGGCGAAATCCGCGACCTCGCCGAAGCCGCTGAGTCGAAATGGG
Source organism: Verrucomicrobiia bacterium (assembly GCA_041491705.1). Taxonomy (GTDB): domain Bacteria; phylum Verrucomicrobiota; class Verrucomicrobiia; order Palsa-1439; family Palsa-1439; genus Palsa-1439. Next base: position 44 of record JBGPVO010000180.1, on the reverse strand, counting down.
AATCCATCGAGCCCAAGATCATGGGTACGCTGTTCGAGCGGGCC
>JBGPVO010000179.1:0-4442 GCA_041491705.1 Verrucomicrobiia bacterium | reverse complement strand
CGCCACGAGAGGAGCGATGATTCTGCGCGTGGACAACCCGAGCAAGGCCGCGCGGATTCTGAAGGGGCACTGATGCCCGGTTCTTGCCGGAGAAAAAACTGCTGAATCACGGACAATGGCGTTGAAAACATGCCGCGAACTTGTCATATAGTCACGCTCCAAGGCGAGTTTGGAGAATGCACGCGATGAGCAAGATCGGCACCACCACACCGTACGGTTGGCCCGAGAAACAGGGGCTATACGACCCGCAATTTGAACACGACTCGTGCGGCGTCGGTTTCGTCGCGAGCATAAAGGGCCAACCATCCCACGACGTCGTCCGCCAGGCGCTCACGGTGCTGATGAATCTGCGCCACCGCGGCGCGTGCGGGTGCGAGGCCAACACGGGCGACGGCGCGGGCATCCTGATGCAGACCCCGCACGAGTTCCTGAAGCAGGCTTGTGCGAAAGAGAAAATCGCGTTGCCGTCCCGCGGCGAGTACGGGGTCGGCATGATTTACCTGCCCCCCGACAAATCCGAGCGCTACAAGTGCGAGAAACTTTTCGAAGAGATCGTCGAGAACGAAGGCCATCGGCTGCTCGGGTGGCGAACGGTCCCGACCTGCAATACGTCGCTGGGCAATGCCGCCCGCGCGTCCGAGCCAATCGTTCGGCAGGTGTTTATCGGGCGCGACGCGAAGATCAAGGACGACATGGCGTTCGAGCGCAAGCTGTACGTCGTGCGCAGACTCGCGGAACGGGGCATCCGCTACGCCGGCATCAAGGGCGGCAATCGCTTCTACATCTCGAGCCTTTCCTACAAGACCATCATCTATAAAGGGATGCTCATGCCCGAGCAGGTCGAAGCCTACTATCCCGACCTGCTCGACCCGGCGGTTGAATCGGCGCTGGCCCTGGTGCACTCGCGCTTCAGCACCAATACGTTCCCGAGTTGGGAGCGCGCACACCCGTACCGCTACGTCGCGCACAACGGCGAAATCAATACCCTCCGCGGCAACATCAACTGGATGCACGCGCGCGAGTCGCTGTTGAAATCCGACCTGTTCGGCGACGACATCAAGAAGCTGCTGCCGATCATTAATGAAGACGGCAGCGACTCCGCCATGTTTGATAATTGCCTCGAATTCCTCGTGCTCGGCGGGCGCTCGCTGCCCCACGCGATGATGATGATGATTCCCGAGCCGTGGTCGGGCCACGAGAGCATGAGCGAGGAGAAAAAGGCATTCTATGAGTACCATACCTGCCTGATCGAACCGTGGGACGGCCCCGCCTCGATCGCGTTCACCGACGGCGTGAAGATCGGCGCGGTGCTCGACCGCAACGGTCTGCGTCCCTCGCGCTATTACGTGACCAAGGACGACCGGGTCATCATGGCGTCGGAAGTCGGCGTGCTCGACGTGGCGCCTGAGCGCGTGCTGCATAAGGGCCGTCTCCAGCCCGGCCGCATGTTCCTCGTCGATACCGAACTCGGCCGCATCGTTGCCGACGAAGAGATCAAGCAGACGATCGCCACCGAGCGCCCGTACCGCGTGTGGCTGAAGCAGAACCTGGTGGACCTGGAAGACCTGCCCGAGCCGGCGCACGTGCATCCGCCTGACCATGCCACCGTCCTGCTGCGGCAACAGGCGTACGGATACACCTTTGAGGACCTGCGCCTGATCCTGGCCCCGATGGCCAAGGACGCCGTCCAGCCACTGGGTTCCATGGGCACGGACACGCCGCTGGCCGTGCTCTCGAACAAACCGCAATTACTTTACAATTACTTCAAGCAGCTCTTCGCGCAGGTCACCAATCCGCCGATCGACTGCATTCGCGAGGAAATCATCACCTCGACGCACACCGCCATCGGCCCCGAGGGCAACCTGCTCGATCCACGGCCCGAGAGCTGCCAGCAGATCCGGCTGAAAGGCCCCGTGCTCAGCAACGAGGAGTTCGAACGGTTGCGACATGTCGACCGTACCGGTTTCAAGTCGATCACATTGCCGACGCTGTACAAGGTGGACGAGGGCGGCAAGGGGCTGGAGAAGGCGCTCGACAAACTGTTCGCCAGGGCGAGCAAGGCCATCAAGGACGGCCACAACATTCTCATCCTGTCCGATCGCGGCATCGACGCCGAGAACGCGGCGATCCCCGCGTTGTTGGCCGTGGCGGGGATGCATCATCACCTGATCCGCAGGGGGACCCGGACTCGCGTCGGGCTGGTGATCGAATCCGGCGAGCCGCGCGAGGTGCATCATTTCGCGCTGTTGATCGGCTACGGTGCGGGCGCGATCAACCCGTATCTGGCGTTCGAGACGCTCGACGACATGATTCGCCAGGGGATCCTGACGGACATCGACCACAAGAAAGCCATCAAGAACTACCTGAAGGCCGTCACCAAGAGCGTCGTCAAGACGATGGCCAAGATGGGCATTTCCACCATCCAAAGCTATTGCGGCGCGCAGATTTTCGAAGCGATCGGCCTCAACCATACGGTCATCGACAAGTATTTTACCTGGACCGCGTCCCAGATCGAAGGGGTTGGCATCGACGTCCTCGCCGAGGAAGTGCGCTTGCGGCATCGGCACGCGTTCCCGGCGCGTCCCGTCAACGGCGCGACGCTCGACCCGGGCGGGCAATACCAATGGCGGAGCGACGGCGAACAGCACCTGTTCAATCCCGAGACGATTTATCGGCTGCAGCTCTCGACGCGCACGGACAATTACAAGATTTTCAAGGAATACACGGAACTGGTCAACAACCAGGCGAAGAACCTCTGCACCCTGCGGGGCCTGTTCGAGTTCCAGTTCGCGCCGCGCCCGATTCCGATTAAAGAAGTCGAATCGGTCGACAGCATCGTCAAGCGGTTCAAGACCGGCGCGATGAGCTACGGCTCGATCAGCCAGGAAGCGCACGAGGCGTTGGCCATCGCCATGAATCGCATTGGCGGCAAGAGCAACACGGGCGAAGGCGGTGAAGACCCCGCCCGGTACACGCCCGAGCCAAACGGCGACAGCAAAAACTCCGCGATCAAACAGGTCGCCAGCGGCCGGTTCGGGGTCACGAGCTATTATCTGACGCAGGCGAAGGAACTGCAGATCAAGATGGCGCAGGGCGCGAAACCCGGCGAAGGCGGCGAACTGCCCGGCGCGAAGGTGTATCCCTGGATTGCGAAGGTGCGTTACTCGACGCCCGGCGTCGGCCTCATCTCCCCGCCGCCGCACCACGATATTTACTCCATTGAGGACCTCGCGGAACTCATCCACGATCTCAAGAACGCCAATGAGCGCGCCCGGATCAGCGTGAAACTCGTTAGCGAAATCGGCGTGGGCACCGTCGCCGCGGGCGTCGCCAAGGCGCACGCCGATGTGGTGCTCATCAGCGGGCACGACGGCGGCACCGGCGCGTCGCCGCTCTCCAGCATCAAGCACGCGGGCACGCCGTGGGAACTTGGCCTGGCGGAAACGCAACAGACGCTGGTGCTCAACAATCTCCGCAGCCGCATTTATGTGGAAGCTGACGGCCAGCTCAAGACCGGCCGGGACGTCGTGGTCGCCGCGCTGCTGGGCGCCGAGGAGTTCGGCTTTGCCACGGCGCCGCTGGTCACGCTTGGCTGCATCATGATGCGCGTGTGCCATCTCAACACGTGCCCCGTCGGCGTGGCCACGCAGGACCCGCAGTTGCGCGCGAAGTTCAACGGCGACCCGCAATACGTGGTCAACTTCATGTACTTCATCGCCCAGGAAGTGCGCGAGCTGATGGCCCAACTCGGTTTCCGCACGATCCTGGAAATGGTCGGGCGCGTCGATCGACTCGACGTGAAGAAGGCAATCGATCACTACAAGGCGCGGGGACTGGACTTCTCCAAGGTCTTTCACCAGCCGAACGTCGGCGCGGATGTCGGACGGCATCGCCAAATCGATCAGAATCACGAGCTGGAGCAGTCATTGGACAAACGGGTGCTTTTGGAGCTCTGCGAGCCGGCACTGACGCGTCGGGAAAAGGTCAACGCGACGTTGCCCATCAACAACACCGACCGGGTGGTCGGCACGATCACCGGCAGCGAACTCACGCGCCGCTTCGGGCCTGAAGGGCTGCCGGAAGACACGGTCAAACTGCATTTCAAGGGCAGCGCCGGCCAGAGTTTCGGCGCGTTCCTGCCCAAGGGTATGACGCTCACGCTGCAGGGCGATGCGAATGACTACGTCGGCAAGGGGCTCAGCGGCGGCAAGATCATCGTCTATCCGCCGCAAGGTTCGACGTTCGTGCCCGAGGAGAACATCATCATCGGCAACGTCGCGTTCTACGGCGCGACCGGCGGCGAGGGTTACATCCGCGGCGTGGCCGGCGAACGGTTCTGTGTTCGCAACAGCGGCGTGCGAGCCGTCGTCGAAGGCGTCGGCGATCACGGCTGCGAATACATGACCGGCGGCAGGACGGTGATCATCGGCCCGACCGGCAGG
>JBGPVO010000178.1:0-4454 GCA_041491705.1 Verrucomicrobiia bacterium | reverse complement strand
CTGACTGCGTCAGCTTGTCACTTGGCTTCGTTCGTCCGGAATGGCTTCGTCTTCGGCGTCCGGGAGCGTTAGATATGAGCTGAAAACTTCTTTTTGAGGGCGTGCTGGTAGACGCTGACATACTGCTGCGCGGAAGTCGCCCAGTCGAAGTTTTGCGCCATGGCTTGCTTGCGCAACTGGACGATGTGTTGCGGACGGTCGAACCACGTGGACACGGCCCAGCCGATGCAGTAGTAGAGCGCGAGGCCGGACGGTTCCCAGAATTTGAAGCCGGTGCCGGCACCCGTTGGTTCATTGTAGTTTTGCACCGTGTCTTCGAGTCCGCCCGTGGCCCGAACGATGGGCAGCGTGCCGTACTTGAGGGAGTAAATTTGGTTCAAGCCGCAGGGTTCGTACAGCGAGGGCATCAGGAAGAAATCGCTGCCCGCTTCGATGAGATGGCTCAGTTCGATGGAGAAACCCACATGAGCACCGACGCGCCCGGGATACGCCGCGCTCAGCCAGCGGAAGAAATCTTCCGTGTCCGCGTCCCCGTTGCCGAGCACCACGCACTGCATAACCATGTTGTTGAGCGCTGCTGGCAACGCTTCCCGCAGGAGGCTGAAGCCTTTCTGGTGCGCGAAGCGGCTGATAATGCCGAACACAGGTACATCGGCGCGTTCTTCAAGGTGGAAATGCCTTTGCAGCGCCGCTTTGCAAACGGCTTTGCCGCTCATGTCTTTTGCCGTGAAACGAGCCGGAAGGTGTTGATCGGTTGCGGGATTCCAGTGCGAGTAATCGACGCCGTTGAGGATGCCAAACAAATCCGCGCTGCGGTTGTTCAAGAACATCGCCAGTCCCTGGCCGCCGACAGGGCCGAGGATTTCCTTCGCGTGCGCGGGTGACACCGTCGTCAGGGCATCGGCGAACCAGATGCCCCCTTTGAGCAGGTTCGTTTTGCCGTAGTCCTCGAATTTGTCGGGGGTGAAGTGTTCCGCGCCGAGTCCGAGGTAGGGCATGACGTTCGCGTCATATTTTCCCTGATAGCCGATGTTGTGGATCGTGAGGACGCTGGCGGTATTCGACAACGGGGAGAGAATATGGTCCCACGTCTTGAGGAACGCCGGCACGGTCGCCGTCGGCCAATCGTGCGCGTGCATGATGTGCGGGATGAAGTGGAAGTCTTTGCAAAGCTGCAGGGCCGCCTTCGACAACAGCGCGAAACGAAACGCGTTGTCCATGTAATGGCCCAGCGGACCATCGTACATGCCGGGTCGTCCAAAATACGCGTCGTATTCGAGAAACCACACGGGCACTTCGTCATCGAGCATCGTCTGATGCACTCCGACCCAATGCTCCATGCCCGCGCCCATATGCACGCACATGGTGCCCGTGAACCGGATGCCATACTTCGCACGGTCAATCAATGAGTACAGGGGAATCAGTACGCGCGCGTCATGACCGAGCCGCCGCAACGCTTTCGGCAGGCCACCGACCACGTCACCAAGCCCGCCCGTTTTCGCAAACGGAACACACTCGGACGAGACGAAGAGAACCTTTAGACTTTCTTCGTTGCCATTTCCAGACTGGCGAGTTCCCTTCGCACGCGAAACCAACTGTCCTGATGTGGCTGCTGGGGGCATAACAACACAAAAGTCTAACAGGGCGGCAACACGCTCGCAAGACACATGACTGACGGGCACATGACGGACGGGTTGCTAGGGGAACAATCTCTTGGGCTGCACGGCCGACGCTGGCGCCGCATTGGTTTGATCCAGAGTGTTCGTGGCGGAAGCAGAAGCCGACGCGGCGACGGAACCAATTTGTGGACGATTACTGTCCAGCCAGCGCGCGGCGCTGATGTGCATCGTGAGCAACGACGAGGAGGTCGTCGGCGTTGCCGAAGTGTAGTAGATCGTCGCCTCGGTCAGCGTCTCATCGTCCGCCCACGTGATCTCCACGCGGTAGGGAAACCCAGCCAGTTTCTTCTCCCGACCCGGGCCCGCTTTGATGTCGCCCGCACCGCCGGGTAGGCCAAGACTCAAGCGCTCGTCGCCTTGTCCACCCGACCTCTTGGTGTGATCCCTCGGTTCGCCGAATCGTTCCCGCAGTTCCTTCTCAATCTCCTCGGGCGCGACCCGGCGCTCGCGCATATCGACCCAGAATTCCTTGAGCAAGTTGTTATAGAAATGCATCGTGACGTTGTCGACGTCTCCGATACGCATCACCCCATAAATCTCCGGCACCATCCCCCGCGTGTTTTGCAGTCGCACGTTGTAGCGACGCTGAAGCCCTTCCAGATTGGCATTGAGGCGAATTCCGTGGAACTCGTCGATCGCGCTCGTGGATTCCGGGCGCGGCTCTTCGAGCATGGGTGGTGAGGGATTTGTCTCCGCCGCTGGCGGCACGGGAATCGAACTGGCATCGTCGCTCAACACCGGCGGCTGGCGATCGAATCGTTCTTTCAACAGGTAGACCCAAAACGGCGCGAGCACCACCAACACCAGCGCCGCGCCGACGAGGTACGCAAGCGGGCGAGGTATGGGCTCAAAGATGCGCCGCAGCATGCGCTGGCTGGTTGGCGGGCCCTGGTCAGGATCCGCGCGGCGGCTGTCCGGTGAATCCGTCGGCGGGTGGGGGAGTTTCACCGCCACGCCACACGCGGGGCATTCGACCTCATGCGCGCCCGGGGGCGCGTTGAGCACGATGCAATGGCCGCAGTGTTGGCAACGGAACTCCATCAGCCCCGTTACTTTATCGAGAGTGCGTGAGAATATCTACAGCGAAAAACCGTGGGCGCACCGCCTCGCTGTGGTATCATGGCCTTGAGGTATGTACCGTTTACTTTTCCCGGATCGTGTCATGCCGAAGGAGCCAGTGGTCGTCGACCTGCCGTCGCTGGTGATCGGTCGGCGCGCCGAATGCCACGTCCAGCTTGCTGAGCCCGGCGTGAGCGATCGTCACGCGATCATTGAACGCCATGCGGATGGTTACTACGTTCGCGGGCTCGACAGTTCCAATCGCATCCGCGTCAACGGTGTGGCGATGACGCGACACCGCCTGGCATCCGGTGACGACCTGGAAATCGGCCCCGTGCATCTCCGTTTCGAAATCGTCCATGGCACCGGCGCCCGGCGACAGCGTCGCCCTATCGATCTGCTTCTGGTTCTTGCCACTGCGATTGTCGTGGCCGTGATCGGCGGCGAAATTGCCCTGCTCAGTTCCATGTTTTCGGAGAATCGGCCCAATAAAGTGAAGTTGGATACGACCCGCAGCACGCAGGTGGATCAACCGGGAGCTGTGCCTTCCAGCGCTTCAGCGCCGGCCGCTCCGGCTTCCAGTGCGCCGCATCCGCAAGCAGACGTTGCCAGGCCCGCGCCAACCGCTGCCGAGCCGACGGTGCTCAAACGCATGATTCGCATCGCGCGCGTGGATCCCAGCAAGACCGGCGACTCCGTCAGCATCACCATTCAGGCAAAGGCGCAGGTTGGCGAGCGCGAACTCGACACATTGGCGGTGGCCATCTGCGTGCAATTTGCGGCGGTGGCCGGCACTGGGCCAGGCACCAATTGGCGCAAGCCGATGTGGCTGTCAATCCCGGCGTGGGAGAATTTCACGAGCAAAGCGTTCACGGTCAAGTTTCCCGGCTCAGCGCGCGAATATGCCGGCTATGTCGTGCGGACGTATTACCACAAACAGATGCAGGACATCGCCGCGGTGCCGCCGTCCCTGCGGCCGCTGGCTCCGGACCCGTCGACTGGAGGTGCTTTATGACCGAGCCTTCACCGGCGCCAGACCCGCTGATTGGCAGAACGCTTCGGGGCTGCGAGATTCAGGAGGCCATCGGCGTCAGCCGCTGGGGCAAGGTCTACCGCGCGTTTCAGAAGACGACGAACCGCACCGTCGCGGTGCGCGTGCTCTCGCCCGAGATCGCGGCCTTGCCCGGCCAGACCGAGCATTTCCTGGAGGAATCCCGCACCGATGCGTCGCTCGTCCACCCGCATCTGGTTACGGTCTATGAAGCCGGGCAGTCGGACGGAACGTACTTCTGCACGATGGAGTATATGGACGGCCCGGCGCTACCGCAGTTTTTGCGGCAGGACGGCGGCGTGGATGAGCATCACCTGTTGCAAACGATCGCGGGAGTGGCACGTGCGCTGGATTTTCTATGGCAACGCAACGTCCCGCACCAGCCACCCTTGGACAAGTACGTGCTCACCACCACCGATGGCACGGTCAAGCTCATCAACTTCGCCCCCGTCGACATGCAACCGAGCCAGATACCGCAGGAAGACGTGGTGAATCTCGGCGTGATGGTTGCCACGCTCACGAATGACATCGGGCCCGTCAGCAAATCGATCAGCGAATTCGTCGAGGGAATGTTGGGCACGGCGGGACGCGAACAGTTCGCTTCGCTGGCGGATGTGGCAGATGCCGCTGAAAAACTGGATCGCGAATTGTTCCCGCCTGCGCCG
>JBGPVO010000177.1:0-4457 GCA_041491705.1 Verrucomicrobiia bacterium | reverse complement strand
TCCATCTCAAGCCCGGCTATTACGCCTACAAGCTGGTGGTCAACGGCGAGTGGATCCTGGATCCCAGCAACCCTGCGCGGAAAACGTTTAACGACATGGAAAACTCCGCGGTGTCCGTCGGAGGTGTGTTGCCGTCGGCCGCGGGCGCGGTCGGTGCGAACAGGATCCCGGTCGCGTTTTCCTTTACGGATGCCAATGCCACGAGCGTTCACCTGGCCGGTGAATTCAACAACTGGGCGGACAACGTGGACGGCAAAGTCACCGGCCACTCGGAGTGGCTGCTCAAAAGCGACGGGGCCGGGACCTGGACGCTGACGGTTCCGCTGGCGCCGGGCAAGTACAAGTTCAAGTACGTCATCGACGGCGGCGCGCGGTGGGAGAAAGATCGCCGCCTGCCGCCGACGCCAGACGATAATTCGTTGATCGAAGTGAAGGCTGGTGGCGGTGAGGGCTCGGGCGTAACTGGGGGAGGGAACGGGACCACGTTTCTGCATACCGACAAGAAGGCAACCACCATTCACCTTGCAGGCGACTTCAATGGCTGGCTGGACAATGCCGATGGCAAGGTGACCGGACACGGCGAATGGCTGCTGCAAAACGACGGGTCCGGCAACTGGAAACTGACGGTACCGCTCGCGCCGGGGAAGCACAAGTACAAGTACGTCATCGATGGCGGGGTGCGGTGGGAAACAGACACACGCCTGCCGGTCGGGATCGATGGCAATTCGGTGATTGAGGTGCGGGGAAGCACGTCGGGCCCGCAAACCACGCCGGCTCCAGCCGGCGATGCCGGCGCGGTGTTCACTTATGCCGACCCGGCGGCGAAGAGCGTGTCTTTGGCGGGCGAGTTCAACGATTGGAGTGCCACGGCGAACCCGATGCAAAAGGATCCATCCGGAGTATGGACGGCCACCGTTCCGCTCAAACCGGGCAAGTACCAGTATAAACTCGTCGTGGATGGAAATTGGAAGACGGATCCGTCCAGCCCGGGCGGGGCGGATGACGGCTTTGGTGGCAGGAACTCGGTAAAGACCGTCGGTCCGTAGAATGAAGCGAATTGGTGTCTGGCGGGGCGCGAAAACGTCCCCCGGTCGCGTTTGACGATCAAACCATGGGCTCACACAAATCAGCCGACACGTGCATGCGCCACGAGCCGCAATCGCGGCGTTTTGTCAACGCGCTCGGTGACGGTCGCGTGATCCTGAAGCTGCAGAGTACCTGCGACGAGATTGACCGCGCTCACCTCGTTTGGCGCGATGGCGTGACGGAGCGCAAGCACGAACTGGAGCGGTTGGGGAGCATCGATGGGAACCAGTTTTTTAGCGCGATCGTCGCCGCGGGCAAATCCGGGGATTACATCTTTCACGTGCATGCATGCGGCCAGCCGCGGTGGCTGACGCCCCAGGGACTGGAGCTGAACTCCCGCAAGCCCACGACCTGGTTTCGCTACGACGCGGGCGAGCATCCGGTGTTTGAGACGCCCGAGTGGGTCCGCGACGCGGTCTTCTACCAGATTTTTCCCGAGCGCTTTTGCAACGGCGACCCGTCGAACGATCCGCCGAACGCCGAGCCGTGGGGCGCGCCGCCGGCCCTGCGCAATTTCATGGGCGGCGATTTGAAAGGGATTTTCGACCAGTTGGGCTACCTGGGTGACCTCGGCGTCTCGGCGCTGTATCTGACGCCGATCTTCAAGAGCGCCAGCAATCACAAGTACGACATCATCGATTACTTCGCGGTCGACGAGCATTTTGGCGACATGTCGTTGCTGCAACGGCTGGTTGACGCCTGCCATGCGCGCGGCATCCGCGTGATCCTCGACGCGGTCTTCAACCACTGTTCGAACCTGCACCCGTTTTTTCTCGACGTGAAGCAGAAAGGCCGCCGGTCGCGGTATTGGAACTGGTTTTTCATCAAGAAGTGGCCGATCCCCGACCGCTTTGCGCGTCACAAGGACGCGCTCGAATGGTACGAATGCTGGTGGGGTTTCCACACGCTGCCGAAGCTCAACTACACCAATCCGGAAGTCGAGGCGTACTTCCTCAAGGTCGCGCAGTTCTGGCTGCGCGAGGCGCACACGGACGGCTGGCGGCTCGACGTGCCCAACGAGGTCATCCAGACCTTCTGGCCAAAATTCCGCCGCGCCGTGAAGGAAGCGAACCCCGAGGCGTACATCGTCGGCGAGATCTGGGACGACGCCTCGCCCTGGCTGGTGGGCGACCAATTCGACGCGGTGATGAATTATCGATTTCAGAAGGCGCTGCTCGGCTATTTCGCGGAGGAGACGCTCGACACGAAGACGCTCGACCACACGTTGCGCCAGATCATGCTGGACTACCCGGAGCAGACCATTGCGGTCATGCTCAATCTGCTGGGCAGCCATGATACGGCGCGTCCCATGACGGCGGCGAAAGGCGACGTCGAGTCGCTGAAGCTCATGGCGACGGTCCAGTTCACGTTCGAGGGCGCGCCATGCATTTACTACGGCGATGAGATCGGCATGGAGGGAGGCAAGGACCCCGACTGCCGCCGCTGTTACCCGTGGGACAAGCCGGAACTTCAGGACCGCGAACTCTTTGCCTACTACCAAAAACTTATCGCGATTCGGAAGGCAAACCCGGCACTGCGGACGGGAACGTTCCGCCCGTTTGTGGTGGACAACGAACGTGAACTCTATGCGTATGAGCGTCGCGCGGACGGCAATCATTGCGTCGTCGCGCTCAATCGCAGCGGGTCGGAGCACACGGTGGAGTGGCCGACGCGGGTCAGGGCGACCGAACTTCTCTCGGGCCGGTCGGTAAACAGCGGTCAGTTTGTTGTTCCGAGGCGGGGGGCCGCAATCCTGCGGGTCGAGGCGTAGCCCGCGTGGCGGTTTTCTTCAACGGCGTGTAATTGTTTGAAACGGAGGGCGCAACTGACATGCAACGATTGCGACTAGTTGGTCTCTTATTCATTTCCGCGTTCGTAACGGGCCTCTGGCCAGGATGCGTGTTGGCTGCCGGTGAGCAACCGCCAAAGACCACCATTGAATTCGCCTATCGACCGAAGGACGATCCGGCACTGCGCAAGGACGTGGAGGTCCATTCCGTGAATCTCGCCGGGTCATTCAATGACTGGAGCCGGACCGCCATGCCGATGACCGATCGCGGCGACGGCACGTACGTCAAGAACGTCACACTCGACGGGGGGCTGTATCACTACAAGTTCGTTGTCAACGGGGACACGTGGATGTCCGATCCAAAGGCCGATCCGTCCTTGCGCGAGGACGACGGACACGAAGGTTTCAACTCCGGCGTGTTCGTCGGCGAGCAGGGCAAGGATTACGGTGCCGCGCCTTCCAACGACGTCAATCTGGCAGCGGTGCGTCACGATCCGAGTCGGGTCAACTACTTCAACATCATTTCCAGCGACGCCGCGGAATTGAAACTGCGCACCCTGCATGACGACGTCCAGCGGGTGGTGGTGCATTGGCGTGACCAGCGCGAGCGCGACATCCCCATGCATCGCAACGACACGGCGTTCGGCTTCGATTATTGGAGCACAACGGTGCTCACCGAGGGGACGGGCAAGACGGCGTCCTATTACTTCACGCTGGTGGATGGTCCGACAACCAGAACCTACGGGGCGGGCAATAGCAGCGGCGCGAAGACAGTCCAATGGTTTACCGCCGACCTGACCGAGCGGTTCCCGACGCCCGCGTGGGCGCGAAATGTCGTCTGGTACCAGATTTTCCCCGAGCGTTTCCGCAATGGCGCGACGGAGAACGACCCCGTGCACACGCTGCCGTGGCGCTGGGATTGGTACAACATGGCGGCGTGGGAGAAACCCCGGGAAGGCGGGTTGTTCTCGAACGACTGGTACGGACGCCGGTTCGGCGGCGATTTCCAGGGCGCCTTGAGCGAGCTGTCGTATTTTCGGGAACTCGGTGTGACGGCGTTGTATTTCTGCCCCGTGTTCGAGGCGAATTCGAACCATGGCTACGACACAATCGATTACCGGCACATCTCACAATATTTTGGCTTCAAAGGCGATAATGAGGAGGTCATCGCTCACGAAACGCTCGACCCGAAGACGTGGAAGTGGACACCGTCGGACAAGCTGTTTCTGCAGTTCATCAAGGCGGCGCATGCGCAGGGCCTGAAGGTCATTGTCGACGGCGTATTCAATCACATGGGCCGAAACAGTTTCGCGCTACGCGACGTGCTCGCCAACGGCAAGAAGTCGCCGTATGCCGATTGGTTCGACGTGACGGATTGGGGGCCGCCGGTCAAGTACCGGTCCTGGGACGGCGTCGGCTCGATGCCGGTCTTCCACAAGGACTCCAGAAAGGGATACGCGTCTGACTCCGCGAAACAATACATCTTCAACATCACGCGCCGGTGGATGGACCCGAACGACGACGGCGATCCATCCGACGGCATCGATGGTTGGCGGCTCGACGTGGCCCAGGACGTTCCCGC
>JBGPVO010000176.1:0-4464 GCA_041491705.1 Verrucomicrobiia bacterium | reverse complement strand
TTGCGGCGGCTCGGCGATCAACTCGGCGCCTGGTACACGCCGTTGGCCATGGGTGTGGCGCTGCTCGCATGGTTGCTCAGCGGCGACGCGGATCGCTTTCTGGCGGTGCTGGTGGTGGCAACACCGTGTCCGCTGTTGATCGCGATTCCCGTGGCGATCATCGGTTCGATTTCTCTCTCGGCCAAGCGCGGTATCATCGTGAAGAATCCCGCCGTGCTCGAGCAGATCACCACGTGCGATACGATGATCTTCGACAAGACGGGCACCTTGACGTATGGCGCACCGCACCTGACCGAGCAACAGTGCGCACGGGGACTTCGTGAGCGGGATGTACTCGCGTTAACGGCCAGCGTGGAGCGGTACTCGAAGCACCCGCTTGCCCGGGCGATTCTGGCAGCGGCAGAGCGGGAGAGCGTGGAACTTCAGGAGGTCGGGAAAATTAGCGAGAAGCCCGGTGAGGGGTTGCGCGGAACAGTCGGTAACACAAAGATCCAGGTGACCAGCCGTCAGCGGTTGGTAGCGCAACAGCCTTCCATCGCCCGTGATCTGCCGCCCGCGGAAGGTGGACTGGAATGTTTCATTGTGATCGATGACCGGTATGCGGCGAGGTATCGCTTCCGCGACGAACCGCGGGCCGAAGGCGTTTCCTTCATCAGCCACCTCAAGCCGAAACATCTGTTCCGCCATGTGATGATCGTCTCCGGCGACCGCGAATCGGAGGTGCGCTATCTCGCCGACCGCGTGGGCATTGGCGAAGTGCATGCCGGCAAGAGCCCGGAGGAGAAACTTGCAATCGTGCGCGCCGAGACCGCGAAAGGGCGGACGCTGTATCTCGGCGACGGGATCAACGACGCGCCCGCGTTGATGGCGGCAACCGTCGGGATTGCGTTCGGTCAGAACAGCGACATCACCAGCGAAGCGGCGGGCGCGGTTATCATGAACACGTCGCTGGCAAAGGTGGACGAATTCTTCCACATCGGCCGGCGGATGCGTGCCATCGCGCTGCAGAGTGCATTGGGCGGGATCGCGTTGAGCCTCGCCGGGATGGTCCTGGCCGCCCTGGGTCACCTCCCACCCGTCGCCGGGGCGATCACCCAGGAGGTCATCGACGTTGTGGTCGTGCTCAATGCGTTGCGGGCGGCATGGCCCCCACAGGATCTGACGGATTTCGCGTGAGCCAGCTCGCCCGGTCCGCTGCCCCCGATTTGTCGCGGTCAACGTGTCGGGTGAATTAGACGACCCCTTGATCGAGCATGGCCTCGGCAACTTTGCGGAACCCGGCAATGTTTGCCCCGTCCACGTAGTTGATAAAGCCCTCGCGCTGGCCGTAGCGGACGCACTGGTTGTGGATGGCCTTCATGATGTCGCCGAGGCGCTTGTCCACTTCCTCGCTGGACCATTGCAGACGGAGGCTGTTTTGCGACATCTCCAGGCCGCTGACCGAGACACCACCCGCGTTGGCGGCTTTGCCGGGACCGAACAGAATCTTGTGGCCGAGAAATACGTCCACTGCCTCGGGCGTGCTCGGCATGTTGGCGCCCTCCGCGACACAGATGCAACCATTGCGCACCAACTTCTCCGCGTCGCGGGCGCCGATTTCGTTCTGGGTCGCGCACGGCAGCGCCACGTCGCACTTCATGCCCCACGGCCGCTGCTTGTCGAAGTACTGCCAGTGGAATTGCTTGGCGAAGTCCCGGATGCGGCCGCGCCGGACGTTCTTCAACTCCTTCAGGTACGCCAGTTTCTCCGCGTCGAATCCACGTGAGTCATAGGCGAAACCGTCCGAATCGGACACCGTAACGACTTTGGCTCCCATCAACATCGCCTTTTCGGTCGCGAATTGCGCCACGTTGCCCGAGCCGGAGATCACGACGACCTTGTCGGTGATCGAGTTGCCGCGGGTGCGCAACATTTCCTCGACGAAATACAGCAGGCCGTAGCCCGTGGCCTCTTCGCGAATGCGGCTGCCGCTCCAGTTGATGCCCTTGCCCGTGAGCACGCCTGTAAACTCATTCCGCAGCTTCTTGTACTGGCCGAACAGGTAGCCGATCTCGCGTCCGCCAACCCCGATGTCGCCCGCCGGCACGTCCGTGTCCGGCCCGATGTGTCGGTACAACTCACTCATGAAATTTTGGCAAAACCACATCACATCCTCGTCCGTCTTGCCTTTCGGATCGAAATCCGAGCCGCCCTTGCCGCCGCCCATCGGCAGCGTCGTCAGCGCGTTCTTGAACACCTGCTCGAACGCCAGAAACTTCAGCGTGCCCAACTTGACCGATGGATGAAACCGCAGCCCGCCCTTGTACGGGCCGATGGCGCTGTTCATTTGCACCCGGTATCCGCGGTTGATCTGCACTTCGCCGCTGCGATCCACCCACGTGACGCGAAACATGACCACGCGCTCGGGCTCGACGATGCGCTCCATGATTTTCGCCTTGCGGTACTTGGGGTTCTTCTCGATGAATGGCCAGACGGACTTCGCGACTTCGGTCACGGCCTGGTGAAATTCAATCTCGGCTGGATAACGCGTCTTCAGTGCTGCCAGGAAATCCGCCATCTCGTTCAACATTGACCGGTCCTCCAGATGAGTGATGTTTTATGGGATTGGCGCATGCCGGCCAACCCAATCCAAACGCGCCTCACACCATGCTAAGAGGTTCGACCGTGCCAAGACAACACAAAAACAGCGGGTGCCGGCTGGTTGCGCTGCCAATAATATGGTGGTGCTGGTCGATTTTGCGATACGAGTTGGTACGGGGGTCATTCCAGAACACGCCGCTCACGTCGTCGCCCTCGGTTCGCCTGCGCGCCTGGCTAGGCCGCCTCCTGGCGGAGAGCCGAGCCGTGATCGTGCAGGAACCCCAGCACCGCGTCTTCGAACTCGTCTTTCTTCAATTCATACGCCCCGTGGCTGCCGCCATTGAGCAGGCGAAATTCAGCACCGGAGATGCGCTGCGCCGTTTCGCGAAGAAGTGGCGACGGAAAGAAAATGTCGTTCGTGCCGCCGATCACCAGCGTCGGTGCCTGAATTCGGCCCAGCGACTCCGAGCTGTCGTGCCCGAGGCAGGCCTCCAGCGACACAAGGAAGTCCGTCGGGTCGGAGGGTGTCGTGCGCACCAACGGAAGCAGGAACTGATAAAAGGTCTGGTGGAACTCCCGCATCGTGACCTTCGCGATGTCGAAGTAGAACTCCCGCCACCGGTGCTGCCGCGCCAGCTCCAGCCAGCGCTCGGGGATTTTGCGTCCTTCATCGCCGACCCGATACGCCGCGCAGGCGATCACCAGCTTTTCCACGTGCTGCGGGAAATCGACCGCGAGATACTGCGCAATGTAACCGCCAAACGAAATCCCCAGCACCACCGCCGGCCCGATCTCGCTTTCAAACGCCTTGGCATAATCAGCCGCCATGTCGCGCGTGGTGTAGCCCTGTGGTAAACCTCGTTTCCGACTGACGACGTAGACGGTGAACTCGCTGGCGAGCCTGCGGTGCTGCGAGGGCGAATCCCACGCGTGGCTGGTCACGTCCCACGCTGCGTCAGCCAGCCCGGGAAAGATCACCAGCCTGCGGGGACCGTTTCCAAAACGGACAAATGGAAGACAGCCGGCCAACACGCCTGATTGCACCGCCCCTACATTCATTGTCTTCCCAAGACAGCATACGCCATTCCCAGCGAGAGGCAAATGGGGGGCTGAATTGCGCGGACGATATCCCCCGCGCGGCGACGTTGCCCCAACGGGGCTCACGGGCCTGACCCGCGCTGAGTCCGACCGAAGGTCTCCCATCGGTTTCAATCTTGGAGACCTAACGGCCACACCAAGCCGAAACGAGGTTTACCCGCCTCAGGCGGATTCACCCGAAAGCGTTCGGGTCAAGCGTCGCGCCGCCCCCACGTCGCCGAATCCCGCGTCAGGCATCGCACGAATGGCTGAGCGTCTCCGCTGCGTTTGTCACCCTGAGCTTGTCGAAGGGTCTCTGCCGTTGTTAGATCGGGCCCCCAGAATAGAATAACTCTCGGATTCGCATTGAAACGTAACCGGCAAGTTGTAGCATGATCGGTCGGAGGAGATATGTTATCATGAAACTCACGAGAGTTGTTATTGATAACTTCCGGTCTTGCAAGCGTGTTGAGTTGAATGTTGATCGGATGCATGCGCTCGTCGGCGCTAACAACGCGGGCAAGTCCACAATTCTCCGCGCGTTGGATTTCTTCTTCAATCCCTCCGCGAAGCAGATTAACGAAGAAAGCTTTTGGAACAAGGACACCCTACTGAGGATACGGGTCGAGGCCGTCTTCACAGATTTGACCGACGCAGAGAAAGAAAACCTGAAGGGGTACTTGCGCGATGACGGAACTTTCCATGTCGCTCGTCAAGCTAGCTTTGTGCAAGCCGTTGAGGGCGAGGCAAACGAAGGCGAAGAGAAGGTGCAGATAACGCAACAGTTTTCAAAACTATTCCCAAAAG
>JBGPVO010000175.1:0-4474 GCA_041491705.1 Verrucomicrobiia bacterium | reverse complement strand
TAGTGTTCGGTTGCGAACATCCGGCCCGTCCGCGCGAAGCCGGTCTGGATTTCGTCGGCGACGAACAGGATGCCGTTGTCCTTGCAGAATTTTGCCAACGCCTGCACGTACCGTTTTGGTGCCACCACAAATCCGCCTTCGCCCAGCACCAACTCCATGACCACGCACGCGACCTGCCTCGGGTCAACATGCGTGTGGAAGAACTCGTGCATCTGCTCGTTCATGCCGTCTTCATCGAGTTCAGTGCGGTACGCATATGGATACGGCAACCGATATACCTCGGGCGCGAACGGCCCGAACCCGAACTTGTACGGCATCACCTTGCTCGTCAGCGACATCGCCAGCAGCGTGCGCCCAGCAAAACCGTGTTCAAATCCGATAACTGCCGGGCGCTTCGTGAAGTAGCGCGCGATCTTGACCGCGTTCTCGACCGCTTCCGCGCCGCTGTTCACCAGCAGCGTCTTCTTCGCAAACCTGCCGGGCGTAATCGCGTTCAACTTCTCGGCCAATGCAACATACGGTTCGTACTGCGCAATGTGGAAACAGGTATGCAGGAACTTCTGCGCCTGCTCGACGACCGCTTCGACAACCTTCGGATTCGCGTGCCCCGCGTTCAGCGAACCAAGCCCGCCCGAAAAATCCAAGAACACGTTGCCGTCAACGTCGGTGACGGTTGCGCCCTCACCTCGCTCCACGAAAATCGGCGCGATATGAAACGGCCCCTGCGGCACCGCCGCCTCCCGCCGCGCCAGCAGTGCCCGCGATTTCGGGCCGGGGATGGGTGTCTTTAGGGAGATTGTGTGCATAAAACACTTCGGCGATCTTGATCTACTTGAGATGCGAGACGAACTCTTCGCGAGACATTTCGATGTCCTTGAGAATCTTGTTCAGGAGGCCCGGCCCAATGGTTTCGCCCGCGCGTACCGGTACGACGGTGCACCGGCCATCAGCATGTTGAAGAAAGTGATGGCTGCCCTTGATTCTGACAACACCGAATCCAGCCTTGCGCAACGCCGCGATAACCTCACGACCGCGAAGTCGGGGCAGCTTGCTCATGCCTACACGGTGATTCTCTGGACTCCGACAAATTCACCGCGCGTGCCGAGATCGGCCTCAACCTCAAGGCAAAGCTCAATCGCCTCGCGGATGCGCTTCATCAACGCGTCGAGCGACTTGGCCTGCGTATGACACCCGCGCAACTCGGGTACCGATGCGACATAGTAGCCGTCCTCATCCCGCTCGATCACAACCGTGAATTCGCGCTTCATAACACCCCCACTATGCCAGCTTTCCTCAACAAACGCAACGCCGCCTGCCTTGCGAACAGCGCTTGCGATTTCGGGCCGGGGATGGGGGTTTTTAGTAGAATTGTCTGCATCTTCAAACGACCTCATTGTTGTTTGTCATTCTGAGCAAAGCGAAGAATCTCTCTTCTGTCCATGTGAGACCCTTCGCTTCGCTCAGGGTGACAAAGAGAGAAAGCAAGTTAGTACCACCCAATCGGCGCTTCGTTGAGGTTGACATGCACCTGTTTGGTTTCCAGGAACTCGTCGATGCCGTGCAGGGACAACTCGCGGCCCTGGCCGCTGGCCTTGTAGCCGCCCCATGGGGATTCGACGTAGCAGGGTTGCATGGTGTTGACCCAGACGATGCCGGCACGGAGGTTTTTGACGACGCGCAGGCACTTGAAGATGTTGCGCGACCACACGGCGGCGGCGAGGCCGTACGGCGTGTCGTTGGCGATCTTGAGCGCGTCGGCTTCGTCCTTGAACGGGATGCAGGCGACGACGGGGCCGAAGACCTCTTCGCGCGCGATGCGGGTGGTGTTGTCGGTCTCGAAGATCGTGGGCTCGACGTAATAGCCTTTTTTCAAGCCCTTCGGACGGTTGCCACCCGCCAAGACCTTTGCCTCGCGCTTGCCGATCTCGATGTAGCTCGTGACCTTTTCCAGATGCTCTTCGCTGACGAGCGGCCCCATCTTCGTCTCGCGCTTGAGCGGGTCGCCAAGCTTGATGCGTCGGGTCTTTTCCTTCATGCGATCCATGAACTTCTTGAATATGTCCTGCTGGACCAGCACGCGTGAACCGGCGCTGCACACTTCGCCCTGGTTGATGAATACGCCGAACAGCGCGCCGTCAGTGGCGGCGTCGAGGTCGGCATCGGCGAAGAAAATGTTGGGTGATTTGCCGCCGAGTTCGAGTGACACCTTCTTGAGGTGTGTGCTGCCGATGCTGCGCAGGATCGCTTTGCCCGTGTCCACGCCGCCGGTGAACGCGACCTTGTCCACCTGCGCGGATTCGACAAGGGCGCGGCCCGCCACGGCGTCGCCGGTCACCACGTTGAAAATCCCCGGCGGCAATTCGGGAATGTTTTTTTGCACCAGCTTCGCAAACTCGAGCGCGGTCAGCGGCGTCTGTTCGGCGGGTTTAAGTATCACTGCGCAACCCGCGGCCAGCGCCGGGCCGAGCTTCCACGCGACCATCAACAGCGGATAGTTCCACGGAATGATGAGTGCGGCCACGCCGACCGGCTCGCGCAACGTGAAGTTGAGGGCATTGTCGGGCACGTTGAGGGTTTCGCCGTGGATCTTGGTCGCCATACCGCCGAAATACTCGAAACACGTGGCAACGTCGTTCATGTCGAATTCGCTCTCGACGATCGGCTTGCCGCAATTGCGCGTCTCCAATTCGGCCAGCATCGCCGCATTCTTGCGGACGAGCTCCGCCATCTTGAACAACACGCGACCGCGGGTCATCGCATTGGAAGAATCGCGCCAGTTCGTGCTGTCGAATGCCTCGCGCGCGGCCTTCACCGCGCGGTCAACGTCTGCCTGGCCCGCCTCGGGAACAATCGCGAATGGCTCGCCGGTCGCCGGGTTGAAAATTTCCCGGCCGCCAGCACCGTCCACCCATTCGTTGTTGACGTAGTTCTTATAGGCCTTCATCTCGACGCCCTCCCAAAAGCTGCATCAACTTATATCAGGTTTTCGACCATGGACAAGCGGGGCCGAAAGGATCGCGCGCTGGATGCAACGGCATTGGCC
The DNA here is from genome assembly GCA_041491705.1 of Verrucomicrobiia bacterium. Classification (GTDB taxonomy): domain Bacteria; phylum Verrucomicrobiota; class Verrucomicrobiia; order Palsa-1439; family Palsa-1439; genus Palsa-1439. Next base: position 1,431 of record JBGPVO010000175.1, on the reverse strand, counting down.
TGGGGGGCCACGGTGGGAATCAGTATTCGTGGGGGCCCGGTGGTGCCCCCGGCTCAGATACGCCCGTTCCTGTTCCGACGAAACAGCACGCGCAGTATGCCCCTGATCTGAAATCCCACTCGATGAAGATTCTGCTTCCGGCGATGTCGCCAGATGGTTTGGATGTGCAGGCGAAATCGCTGCCAGCGCGACGGCGGCGAGCCGGTCTCCAGCCGTTTCAGCACGCTCGCTTGCAATGGATTCCGTTTTGGTTTCATGTCAATCCTGACCGGATGGACGGGCCGCTACAGGCGCCGGGTGAATGCGCTGAAAAAGAGAGAGCACAGCCGCTGGTTTTGTTCACCGAGTCGTGAACGAGGCAGTTGTTAGTTGTTCTGCCTACTGGTACGGCTGTGCTCCCAATCCACTCTTAATCTATCACTTTTTTGCGAATGCGCCAACCCCATCACGGACAGAGCGGAGTCTGGCGGACGCGATAGAACGTGTTCGTGACGCTGGCGCGCTGCGGGTCGGTTACCGTAATGGTCCCGCCATTGCCAAAAGCTGCCGAGCTAATCGTGGTCCACATGGCGTTGTTGGTCAACGCCACGGTGAGGTTGCTCGTTGTGCGCTGCACCACGTACGTTAAATTGGTGTTGGCCTCCGTCTGATAGGTGACCTTGACCGTGGTATTGGTGACCACCGTGATGCCCGTGACGCGCATCTCCGGGCCAACCTGGAAGAAATGAGGCCCACCAGAGAAATTGCCGAGGTTGACGTTGGCGATGTTGGTGACGCCACCCAGGTTGACCTGGCAGGACACCACCGTGGGATCGTTGGTGCCCATGGGGCCAAGGATCTGGTTCGACGGGAACGTGTGGTCCCCGCTGTTGATGAACGCACAGATGGCGATCGCACCCGTCGGGCTGCCGAGGGCGCCCAGCGGTATGCCCAGTTCAATGCCTGTCCGGACACTCGCGGCAAGCGTCGTTTCAACCACGCCTATCCCATTCGTAACGCACGAGCCCCCATCGACACCATTCGTATTGCTATCGTTGATGGTGGCTTGAATGCCGAATGGATTGAGACCATCAGCGCCAAGGGCGAGCGTGCCATTGGTCGTGGTGGTCGAACCCACGAAATAGCCGTTCGTGGCCACGCCGAGACTGTTGGTGCCACCGGGCCACAACTGGGCATAGTTGACGAAAAACTGGTATACGCCCACGATTCCGCCGTTCACGCTAATTATGTAATTCGGGTTAAAGCCGGGATCGAACGTAAGACCAGGACCCGGGTTAGGGGCGTTGGTGGTGGACGCCATATTGTTCAGGCCGTTATTCGAATCCCATGCCTTATTGGTATTACTATTGACGCTTACTTGAAGATTGGTGAGTGAGTTTCGCCCGCCGGGACCGGTCATGAAGAAAATGTCGAGCCGGTTGTTGTTGTTCT
>JBGPVO010000174.1:0-4492 GCA_041491705.1 Verrucomicrobiia bacterium | reverse complement strand
CGTTGGCCGCGAGATTGTTGGTTCCGCCGATCGGGACAACCGTATTCCCGAGCTTGACCCCGCCTACTAATTTGACAAGGACGTTCGTGCCATCGTTTCTCTGAATCAGAATCCCTTGATCAAGGAACAGCTTCGTATTCTGCTGATCCGTGGCCCCGGAACTTCTCCAGCCTACGCCAAAGGCGCCGCCTGAAGAGAAGAAGTACGTGCTGAACTGCTGGCTCAGCGGATTGAAGACTTTGACGAAGTCAGCTGTGGTCGCGCTGCCCTTCTTCAGACCGGCTTCATCATTCGGGCCGAAAACGGTCCCGAGTGTCCAGTGTGGATAGATCTTATAGGTCACTCCCGCCGAGACGAGCGACGAGTCATCGTTGGCGGTGTACACCGTCTTCAAACTGCCAGACGCCGCGACAACATCATCAATCAAGCCGGCGTTGGGGCCGGAAGTGATTTCGATGAAGAACAGGCCGTTGGTGTAATCGTTGTTGGCCCACGTGGCGCTGCTATCGGTAATCCCATTGGTCGCTATGCTGGCGACCGTGCCGCGGTTCGTCGGCAGTTGGGTCATGCCCAAGCCCAGCAACGAATTTGCGCGGCCCGCCGCAGCGAGCGTATTCGACCCTTGAACAGTTAGTGTGATGAAACCGACGGGATCCGTGAACACATCGGTGGCCAGCGCTTGATAGCTGACAGCCGTGGTGATCACTCCGACGGTGATGATGAAAGCTAGTTTTGGTAGGTAGCCCAAGCCCCTTGCATGGAATGCTCTTTGCATGTCTTCTCCTCGCCTATTTCCCTCAGCCTCGTTCACGACTCGGTGAACTCTCGTTTTCCCTATTCCCTATACAGTTACACCCACTGACTCGGTGAATTTAACTGTCGCGAGATTACCAGTAGGGGCAGAAAGTGTCAATAACTAATTTACAATTTTGTGAGGGATTGTTGCAGGGGTGGGAGAGGGGGTAAATCGGCGTATTTCGGCCATTTTTAGAGGGTTTGGCGGCAATTCACAGGGGTGAGAAGTGGGGGCAGTGTGTTGTCCGTAACGGTTCGTTACAATCCAGCGGCCTGTAGGAGCCTGCCCTGGCTGGCTGGTAAAATGGCGGCCACGGTTCATCGCGCCTCGCGCTTAGCGCCTTCGGCGTGAAGCGAGGGCGATTCACTTCAGGGCGAGCCCTCAGTACGAGCACCACGAGCGGGGAGCCGCCCCTACAAGCCGTTGCCATTTCCAACTGGTGCAACGGCGGCGGGTTGTGGTAAAGTTTTGAGGTCGCGCAAGGAGTCTATCTGATGGCGGTATTCGAAGAAAAAGAAAAGCCGAAGATTTCGGAGACCAAGACCAAGAAGCACGAGATTCCCAGCGGCTTGTGGGTCAAGTGCAAGCAATGCGGCGAGATTATCTACAGCAAGGAACTCGCGGCCAATGCGAAGGTCTGCGCCAAGTGCGATTACCATTTCACGATGACCGCCGCCGAGCGCGTGGTGATGCTGACGGATGAAGGCACGTTCCGCGAAGTCGATGCCGACATGACGAGCGTGGACATGCTCAAGTTTACGGGCGTGGCCGCGTACACCGAGCGATTGCGAACGTACCACCGCCAAACCGGCTTGAACGATGCGGTGGTGACGGGATTGTGCAAGATGGACGGGCACGATGTGTCACTGGCGGTGATGGATTTCGGATTTCTTGGCGCCAGCATGGGGTCGGTGGTCGGCGAGAAAGTCACGCGCGCGATCGAGAAGGCGACCGAGTTGAAGATTCCGGTGATCATCGTCTCGGCGTCCGGCGGGGCGCGGATGTATGAAGGCATTCTCAGCCTCATGCAACTGGCCAAGACCAGCGGCGCGCTCGCGTTGCTCGCCAAGGCCGGGTTGCCGTACATCTCCGTGCTGACGCATCCGACCACGGCTGGCGTGATGGCCAGCTACGCGTCGCTCGGCGACGTGATCATCGCCGAGCCGAAGGCGCTAATCGGGTTTGCCGGGCCGCGCGTGATCAAGGAAACCACGCAGCAGGAGTTGCCCGAGGGTTTTCAGACCAGTGAGTTTCTTCGGGAGCGCGGCCTGGTTGACATCATCGTGCATCGGAAGCAGCTTAAACAGACGCTGGCGCAATTGCTGAGTTACTTTTCGGGCCGCGGCGGACGCAAATTCAAAGCGGCAGAGTAGAGAACAGGGCGCCGCGTGGCTGGCGCGCCCTACAACTTTGGGTCGACTGGACGTGACATACCCCGAAACCATTGAGTTTCTATACGGCATCCGCCTCTTCGGTCAGAAGCTTGGCTTGGAGACGATGCAGTATTTGCTGCGGTTGATGAACAACCCGCAGGATTCGCTGCGGTTCATTCACATCGCGGGCACGAACGGGAAGGGGAGCGTGGCGGCGATGCTGCACGCGATCCTGTCCAAGGCGGGCTATAAAACGGGGTTGTATACCTCGCCGCATCTCGTTTCGTTCTGCGAGCGGTTTCAGGTCAATGGCAAACCGATTGCGGAAACCGATGTCGTGCGCCTCGTCGAGGAGATCAAGCCGCTGTTGGAAAGGGTGGGGGCGCATCCTGAATTTCGCGCGCCGACGTTTTTCGAGGCCGTCACCGCCATGGCGCTTCGGTATTTCCAGGAGCAACAGGCCGACGTGGTCGTTTGGGAAACGGGGTTGGGCGGCCGTCTCGACGCGACGAATGTGGTCACACCGCTGGCGTCCGTCATCACAAACATCGCGTTCGACCATACGCAGTACCTCGGCGAGATGCTGGCCCAGATCGCCACGGAGAAATGCGGCATCATCAAGCCCGGCATTCCCGTTATTACGGCTACGGCGACCGAAGAACCTCTCCGCGTAATCCGGAGAGCCGCCGGGACGCACGGATGCAAGCTCACGGTGGTTGGTCAGGACATTCGCGCGACCCGACTCAGTGAAGATGAGCAGTGCCAACGCGTGGACGTGTCCGGCACACGCCATGACTACGGCCCGCTCACGGTTCCCTTGCTCGGCGCGCACCAAACCATCAACTGCGCCACAGCCATTGCGGCCCTCGAAGCATCCGGACTGTCCGTTACGCCGGGGCAAGTCCATGAGGGTCTGGTCCAAACGACGTGGCCGGGGCGGTTTCAAATTGTGAACCACGATCCGATGGTGGTGCTCGACGGGGCGCATAACGCCGCCGCCTCGGAACGGCTGGCGGCAACCTTGCGCGAGCATTTTGCGGGGCGGAGGCTGACCCTGATCCTGGGCGTGCTGCGGGACAAGAACTACGACCAGATGTGCCAGATTCTTGCGCCGCTCGCCGGGCGCGTCCTCTGCGTGCCTGTCAATAGCGAACGTACGAGCGCTCCCGATGAGTTGGCGCGTTGGTGCAAGGCGGCAAACCCTCCGGCGCCAATCACCATCGCCCGGAACCTCGCCGAGGCGTATGCGCTGGCCCGAAGAGAGAATGCGGAAGTGATCGTCATTGCCGGCTCGCTGTTCTTGGTCGGCGAAGCGCTGGATCGGCTCGGGTTCGCACACACGACGAAGGCGAAGTCGCCACGGGAGTTGGTGCTGCAGTGAGCCGGAAGCCGGTGCGCGCCGTGTTCTTTGATGTGGGCGGCACGCTGATGCGGCCGTATCCGTCCGTGGGCGCGGTGTACGCCGCGATTGCGAGCTTCTATGGAATCACCGCCTCCGCCGATGACATGGAGCGCGCCTTCCGTGAATCGTGGGCCGCACTGAAACGGCCGGGGCTGACCGTTTCACGCAAGGACTGGTGGCGGGAACTGGTGTTCCGCACGCTCGGGCAGGAGAATCAGGCGTGTTTCGACGAACTTTTTGAAACGTTCGCCCGTCCTGACGTGTGGCGGGTCTTCCCGGACGTCGAAGAAACGGTGCGCGAAGCTCGCGCGCGCGGCCTGCACGTCGGCATCATTTCCAATTGGGACGAGCGTCTGCGCCCGTTGCTCGACAAGACGGAGCTCAGGGATCATTTCGATTCCTTGACCATCTCCTGCGAAGTCGGGACCGAGAAGCCGAGCGCGGAGATTTTTCTGGCGGCGTTGCAAGCCGCGGCCGTGACGCCAGACGAGGCGATTCACATCGGGGACAGCGAGAGCGAAGACATGCAGGGCGCACAAGCGGTTGGGATGGGCGCGTTCCTCGTGGATCGTCAAGGACACAACGCAGCCGCGCTACGAGACTTACGGGACCTTTGGGCAAGGTTGGATGCCGTCTGACCGACGGAACACCGGTGCGCTACGGTTTCTTGGGTTTGCGCATGATCTTATCGCGCACGTCACGGAACCCGAAGTCGACCTTGGCAATCTCCTTGAACGACACCATGGCCTTGTCCTGGTCGCCGATGAGTTCGTAAGCGCTCCCCAGATTGTACAGCAAATCCTTCTTCAGCCCATCCATGGTCGGGATTTCATTAATGGCCTCGTTAAACGTGTCAATCGCCATGTCGTGGAGGCCCATCTCTTGGTAGCACTGGCCGAGGAGGTTGAGGGACGCGACCCG
>JBGPVO010000173.1:0-4515 GCA_041491705.1 Verrucomicrobiia bacterium | reverse complement strand
CACGACAGGCGTCGGCCAGCATCAGATGTGGGCTGGACAATATTACAAGTTCAAGCACCCGCGCTCGTTCCTGACCTCGGCGGGCCTCGGCTCGATGGGCTACGGTTATCCCGCCGCACTCGGCGCGAAGGCCGCTTTCCCGGACAAGGAAGTTATCGACATCGACGGTGACGGCTCGTTCCTGATGAACATCCAGGAATTGGCGACGGCGCATATCGAACGCATCGCCGCGAAGGCGATGGTCATCAACAACCAGCATCTCGGCATGGTCGTCCAATGGGAAGACCGCTTCTATCAGTCGAATCGCGGCCACACGTATCTCGGCGATCCGCAGAACCCGCACAAGATTTATCCGGACTACGTGGCCATCGCCAAGGGTTTCAACGTTCCCGCCGAGCGGGTCACGCGCAAGAGCGACTTGCGCGCCGCGTTGAAGCGGATGCTCGAGTCGAAGGAGCCGTACGTCCTCGACGTCATTGTCCCGTACACCGAGCACGTGTTGCCGATGATCCCGGCGGGCAAGACGGTCAGGGAGATCATCATCGAGAAGGATGTCAAACCCGAGCTGGGCACCAACCTCGGCCTGTAGTTGGTAATGTGGCGGCGGTCTATGACCGCTGCGGCACCGGACGGTTTTTGTGGTCGTGGCTCCCGTCACTCGCTACAATCCGCCGCCATGGAGGATTCTGCAAGGGGTCGAACTGCCGTCGTGCTGTGTGCTTTCGCCGCTGTCTTCATCGCGCTCACGGTCGGCAGCTACACCCAGAAATCCGCAACCGTCGACGAGCCGCAGCACCTGACCGCCGGCTACACCGCGTTGCGCCTGCATGATTACCGCATCGACCCGGAACATCCGCCGTTCCTGCGCTTGTGGGCCGCGCTGCCGCTGCTCGTGATGAATCACGTGCAATTCGACACGAATACTGTCGCGTGGCAGACGGGCGACGAGTGGGGCTTCAGCCATCACTTCCTCTACGAACTCAACGACGCTGACCGCATGCTCTATCGCGCGCGATTTATGACCGTGATACTCGGCATCATCCTGGGCGTGCTCGTGTTCTGTTGGGCAGAGGAGCTATTTGGATTTTGGACCGCGTCGGCTGTTCTCGCGCTGTACTGTGTCGAACCGAATGTTCTCGCCCATTCAAGTCTGGTGACGACGGACCTGGGTGTGACGTGTTTCATCTTCGGCGCAATCTACTTCCTGTGGCGCCTGGCGCGGTCGTTCACATTCGGCAACGTCGCGGGTCTCGTCGTGTTCTTTGTGCTCGCCCAAATCTCCAAGTTCTCCGCGCTGCTGCTCGGCCCAATCGTTCTGGCGCTGCTTGTCGTACGCGTCTGTGGCGGAGGCGCGTGGCGTTGCCGATTCGTCCGTGGCGGCGCGCTCGGTTCATTCGACGCGAAAGCCATCGCCGGGCTAGTGCTGGTTTTGGTTCTGGCCCTCAGTTCGTACGCAGCAATCTGGGCAGTCTACGGCTTTCGGTACGGGCCAATGCCACCCAGCAGCGATCTCACGCGGTTGCGGGACAACCCGCAGTTTCTCGAGCACACGCGTCACGTGGCTGCCGTGGCCAATTGGTTCGACAAACATCGGTTGCTACCAAGTGCCTACACGCAGGGGTTTGTTCTTAGCCAGGTCAAAGTGCAACACCGTTCGGCGTATTTTGCGGGCAACTTCAGCCGCACCGGCTGGTGGTACTACTTTCCTGCGGCGTTTCTGGTCAAAACACCCCTTACGGTTCTGCTACTTCTCATTTGTGGCCTCGTGCTCCTCGTGAAGGAGCGCGCACGATGGATGAATGACGCGTGGTTCATGGCGCTTCCCCCGGCAATCTTCCTCGCGGTCGCCATGACCGCCCACCTCAACATCGGCGTGCGCCACATTTTGCCGATCTACCCATTTGTCTTCCTGATCGCGGGAGTCACGCTCGACGAGATGCGCGCGAAGTGGCGCGCCATTGTCCTACTGGCGCCCGTCGTGCTCGCTTCCATTGAACTGGCTACGGCGTATCCGCATTGCCTGGCGTTTTTCAACCGAATCATCGGCGGGCCTGGCAACGGCCATTGGGTGCTGCTCGATTCCAATCTCGACTGGGGTCAGGACCTCAAGCCGCTGAAACACTGGATGGATGCACATCACGTCGGGCAGATCAACCTGAGCTATTTCGGCTCCGCCGATCCCGCGTACTACGGGATCCACGGCACGTATCTGCCCGGCACGCCGTCGCTGGCGGCGCCGGAGACTTCGATGCCGCATTTGCCCGGTTACGTCGCCGTCAGCGTGCAGAACCTGCATGGCGTGCGACAGGACGAGCCCCTGCACGAGTTCTACGCACCGCTGCTGGAGCACGACCCGACCGCCGTCATCGGCTACACGATTCACATCTATTGGGTCGAAACTAATTGGTGGTACAATCCGCCCCCATGAGCGTTTCGCAACGGCATCGCTGCGTCATCTGCCTGGTGGTCTTCGCCGCCATCTTCATCACGCTGGCCGTCAGCAGCTACGTGCGCGAATCGGCAACCTGGGACGAGCCGCAGCATCTGGTCGCGGGCTACAGTGCGCTCCGGTTCCACGACTACCGCACCGACCCCGAGCACCCACCATTCATCCGCATGTGGGCGGCGTTGCCGCTGCTGGTGATGGACGGGATCAAGTTCGATCTCCCCCCGGCGATCAGTTCGTCCACGCCTGCGGCGTGGGTGATGGGACGGCAGTTCTTCTTCTGTCACGGCACGCTGTATGTCGCGAATGACGCGGATCGCCTGCTGTATACGGCCCGATTCATGATCGTATTGTTGGGCGTGCTGCTGGGCGTGTTGCTTTTCTGCTGGGCACTGGAACTGTTCGGATTCTGGCCTGCGGTAATCGTGCTCGGGTTCTACACCCTCGAGCCAAACATGCTGGCGCATGCCCGACTGGTCACGACGGATTTCGGCGTGACGTGCTTTGTGTTCGGCACGATGTATTTCCTCTGGCGAACGGCGCGCCAACTGAGCGCGGCCAACCTATGCGGCTTGGTCGGGTTTTTCACACTGGCGCAGATCAGCAAGTTTTCCGCGGTATTGCTTGGCCCTATCGTGCTGGCATTGCTCGTCGTGCGCGCCTGCCAGCGACGCGCGTGGCGGCTCTCCATCGGCAGGCCGGCGGATCTATCGTCTCGATCGCGGCGATTGGCTGCCGCAGTGGCTACGTTCCTCGCTCTCGTGGCGGTGGCGTGGGTGGCGATCTGGGCAGTCTACGATTTCCGGTACCTGCCGTCCGCGGCTCCGGAATGGCGGATGGATTTTCACAAGGACCCCGGCATCTTGAAACGCACGCCCACCATAGCCAGGGCCGTCGCGTGGGCGGACGCACATCGGTTACTCCCGAACGCGTACAGTGAAGGCTTCCTGCTCTGGCAGGTCAAAGCCCAGAAACGCAGCGGGTTCCTCGCCGGCAGCTATCGCACCGACGGCTGGTGGTGGTTCTTTCCGTTCGCGTTCCTGATCAAAACGCCCATTTCGGTGCTGCTGCTCTTTGTCGCTGGCGTCGTGCTGTCCGCGGTGCGCTGGCGCCGTTTTCTCGATGACACCGCCTATGCATTGCTCCCGCTGGGGACGTTTTTCGGGGCTGCAATCATGGCCAGGCTGAACATCGGCGAGCGGCATATCCTGCCCATCCACTCGTTCGCCTTGCTCCTGGCCGGCTACGCCATCACTGAACTGTGCGCCGAGCCACGAAAGCCGTTTCGCGTGTTGCTGGGAGCGCTCGGCCTTCTGGCTGTGATCGAATTCGCCATCGTGTGCCCGCACTATCTGGCCTTCTTCAACCAATTCACCGGGGGTCCACGGAGTGGACACAAGTATCTGGTCGACTCGAACCTCGATTGGGGACAGGACTTGAAAGGGTTGAAGCAGTGGATGGACACGCGCGACGTGCGCCACATCAACTTGAGCTACTTCGGCTCGGCTGACCCCGCCTATTATAAGATCGACTGCGCCCATCTGCCCGGCGCGCCGTTCTTTGATGAGAAGCTTGTCGGCGGCCCGCGGTTACCGGGCTTTGTCGCCGTGAGCGTGACCAACCTGCGCGGCGTCTATTTTGGCGAAGAGACACGTGGCTTCTACAAACCGCTGCTGGACCAGGAGCCGGCTGCGGTGATTGGCTACTCGATTTACGTGTATTGGGTCGACCGACCGTGGTGGAAATGACGACAGCAGGACGAAGGCTTACTCGTTCTGGCCTTCGTCTTCCTGGCCAGTGAACTCGTCGCCGCCTTCCTGCTTCATGCGCTTGAGGACTTCCGACATGTCCTCGACTGCGCTGAATACTTTTGCCGCGACGTAGATGGGGCTCTTTTGCTGGACAGCCAGGGCGATGCAGTCACTGGGGCGTGAATCGATTTCCAGAATCTTCTTGCCGAGTTCGTTCTCCGACCGCAGGACGAGCCGCGCGTAGTACGTGCTGTTCTTCAGGTCGTTGATGACGATGCGCTCAACCTTCACGCCCAATCCCGTGAAGATATGGCCGAT
>JBGPVO010000172.1:0-4552 GCA_041491705.1 Verrucomicrobiia bacterium | reverse complement strand
GTCAATCCGAAATTGATTATCTCGATTGGCGTCAGCGGCGCGCCGCAGCATGTGGACTATATTGGCGAGCGGGCCACGATCATCGCGTTCAACAAGGACGCCGACGCGCCGCTGATGACGCTGAACAAGCGCCGCGCGCGGCCCATGGTTGTGCCGATTGTGGGTGACCTGTTTGAGATGGTCCCGCGTTTCACGGCAGCGCTGAAGGCGTAAATCAGACCCGACGTTTCTCTTCTGCGATGTAGTCACGGAAGTGTGGACGAAGCCGATCAACCACAATGCTCTGGTAGATTTGAGACCCAATCCCTACTGTAATCAAAATGTACGGCAGCGCAAGGCCAACGGCCTCTTCTAAAACGATTAAGGCGACGAAAACCAGAAGAGCCACCCAACACTGCCAGTATCTGAAGCCAAACTTCCAGTAGCAAGCTTGCATCATTTTGAATCGCTCCATCCGGGACAGACCAGCCAATTCTGGAATGTCTTTGTTTCTCCAGTAAATCTTCATGGCTGTCCAAACGATACGGTTAACAGCGCTGCCTTGCTGCCAAACACACGAAGCCCGTCGCTCAAAAGGTAATTTTGCCACCGGTTCTGCAATCGGTCAAATGGAAGGATCGTTGCGTGGAATGTGGCCCGCTTCGCCCGACTTGCGCCGTACAACAATGGAGGCACGATACGACCCTACTTCTCAGTGCCTGACTCGAGCAACTGCCAGAACTTGGGGTTGTCCTGAAGAAGTTGGTCCTCGGAGATCGGTAGTTTGCTGCGGAAGAAGAAGTCCTTGAGCGAATTCCTGCTGAGAATGCAGCGGACATTGATGATGTCGCCGTTGCGCTCGAAGTAGATGCGGTAATCTTTCACGCGATAGCGATAGATCTTCTTCCCGGCGCGCATGAGCTGGCCGAATTTGTCATCGTCCTTCTCGAAGTCTTGCGGAAAAAGCTGGAAGCCGTCGATGATCTCGAGTTGCAGTTTGCGCGGGAGCGCCGCCAGTTCCTTGGCGCTTACGGGGTTGAAGATGATCTGCAGCATGGGCCGAGGATAGCGGAACCTCAGGGCTCCGCAAGACAAGATTTGGCCAGGTCGGGATGATTGGTAATAATGCCGTCCACACCCCACCGCGCGAGCTTCCGCATCTCGACTTCCCGGTTCACCGTCCACACAAACAATTTCCAGCCACGGTTGTGGATCCGGCGCACCACCCGTTGCGACCGGACGATCCGGCGGCTCACGCCGAGGCCCTCGATACCGACCGCTCTAAGACGGGTCATCGCCAATGGCAAACGTCGGGCCACCAATCCAAACCGCGGAATCCGCGCATTCTCCGCCGCAAATTCTTTCATGCGCCGTATCGACAGCGAAAATACAATTACTTCGTTCTCCATGCGTGTTTCACTGATCACCGCCGCCACCTTGCGCGGGTCGGCTCGTTTGATCTCGATGAGCACCCGCGCCTTTCCCTGGCAGGCGTGCAACACCTCTCGCAACGTCGGAACCTGCGGGTTCCATCGCCGGATTTCGGCCAGCGTCTTGTCGCGCACACGCCCGCGCACACCGCAGAGTCGGTTGAGCCGGTAGTCATGGAACACGATCAGCTCGCCGTCGCGCGTTTCCTGGACATCAACTTCTACAAAGTCGACACCGAGCTTGAGCGCCCCGCGCACGGAGGCGAGCGTGTTCTCGACGTAACGGCCGCTGAAGCCGCGGTGAGCGATGATCAATGGTCGTTTTGTCACGGCAGGCTTCGTTTCCATTCCTCGACATATTGCTCGAATTGAGCGCGCTCGTCATCGGCGCTCCACTTCATCAACGGTGCCATCAGGCGCGCCACCCGCCAGGCGATTTCCGGGCCGCCTGCCCGGCTCAACGCGAGCGACGTACGCCGCCGCATGACATCGCCAAGCGTCACCGCCATTTCCTGCTGGCAGGCGTGGGCGATGTCGCTGGTGTGAACCTCTGGCGCGGCGAATATCTTCTCGCCGGCGACGGCGGGTCGGCGATTCGGTAACGGGACTTCGGCGGTGCGGCACGGCGGGGCCGGCGCATGGAGAACGCCGTAAACAGCGTCGACGACCTGCTGGGCGATGACCCGGTACGTTGTGTATTTCCCACCCACGACGCTCAGCAGGTTGCGGCCCTGGCGCACCACGCGGTGCTCGCGTGAGCGGGCGGAGGGCCAGGCAACATCCGAAGCCGCCAGCGAACGCACGCCGGCAATCGTGGTGATCACGTCCGATTCGGAGAGAGATGATTCGGGAAAGATCGCCTGCACTTCGGCCAGCAGATACTCGATGTCCGGCCGCTCCGCGCGCGCGCGGCCGGGGTCGCCGTTGAAATCCGTGTCCGTTGTCCCGACCAGCGAGTAGTCGCCCCACGGGATGACGAACAGGATGCGACCGTCGCTGCGGGCTTGAAAGGCGATGGCATGTTCCTGCGTGAGCCGCGGCACCACCAAGTGGACGCCCTTCGTCGGGTTGAGCCGCACGCCTCTGGAGTCGAACGGTGTGATCGCGCACATCTGCTCCACCCATGGGCCCGTGGCATTGACGAACACCCGGGCTGCGACCTCAAACGTGCACGAGCCGACTTCGTCGCGTACCCGGCCTGCGACAATACGATCCTCGCGGGTGACAAAGCCGGTAAGCGCGCAATAATTGAGGCATACCGCGCCCAGCTCCTTCGCGTGCAGGATGTGGTCGATGCAGAAACGGGCGTCGTCTTCCTGGCAATCGTAAAAGGCCACGGCGCCCCGCAGACCCTGCCGGGAAAGCGAGGGTTCGCCCGCCAGGGCCTGCTCGGCGGAGAGTGTTCGGTGCGGGGCGACGTTGCGGCGAAGCGCCAGCCAGTCGTATAGGGTCATGCCCAGCCGGAGTTTTGTCAGTGAGATTGGGGCGTCCTCGTAAATGGGGAATAGAAACGGGAGCGGTCGCACCAGATGCGGGGCCATTCGTTGGAGGACGCGTCGTTCACGGCACGCCTCAACAACCAACCGGAAATCGTGCTGCTGCAGGTAACGAAAGCCGCCGTGGATCAGTTTGGAGGAGCGGCTGGAGGTCCCACTGGCGAAATCCGATTTCTCGACTAGCGCCACTCGCAATCCGCGCAGCGCCGCATCGCGGGCCACGCCAGCCCCGAAGATACCGCCGCCAATGACCAGGACATCAAAATACTCGCGGGACAGCGTTAATACATCGCGATTCATTCCGAAGTGCTTGAAATATAGCTGGTAGCGGCAGTTTTGTCTTGTGCAAATGGGCTTGCCATTCCAAGGGGATGGTGTAGGTTAATCAACACTGTGGTTGGTCGAGTCGCCAAAAACATGCTCACCGAAACGCTTTACCCCCGAAGCACACGATGATCGTAGCCCGATCCAGCCGCCTCTTGCGAAGAAAGCTCCTACTGGTCACGGGCGACGCGATTTGCAGCGCGCTGGCCATGATCGCGGCAGTGGTGCTACGCTTGGGCTGGACGGATGGTCTCGAATACCTGCGCGCGCGCGAAGTGTCGATCGTGATGTCGTGGGGTGTGTTCATCCTCGCGTTCTACATCGGCGGTCTTTATGAGTCAGACCGCCTGCAAAGCCTGGGCAAGACGCTGGCCGCGTCGATAATTTCCGTTTCGCTGGGCGCGTTGTTGATCACCGGCATTTTCTATGCGGTCTTGTCGATTGAAATTGGCCGCGGTATTTTCCTCGGGTTTGCGGCGTTCGTTTTTGTGGCGATCGTGTCCATGCGCCTGCTCTACATGGCGGCGAGCCGTCGCGGTTTCATGGCCCAGCGGTGCCTGATCATCGGCACAACGGGCGAAGCGCGCAAGGCCATCGAATTGATCGGCCAGCATGGCCACGCGAACATTCGCATTCTCGGGCTGATCCATTGCGGCAACGATCGCGACCGGGTCGGCAAGTTCTTTGACGAATACCCGGTGCTCGGCACGCTGGATACCCTGGAGAGGTTCGTCGAGTTGTATGACATCGGACGCCTCATCCTGGCGGCGGGTCAGGACTCGGAGCCTGTCTTGCTGCGGCGGCTGCGCTCGTTCCGTTATCACGGCATTGAGTTGATCGACTTCGTCACGCTCAACGAGGAACTCGCGCAGGAGATTCCCCTCGATCACATCAATGATGAATGGTTGTTCATGGCGTCGATGAACAACTCGCGCATCCACATCCGCCGGCTCAAGCGGTTGACGGATATAATTGTTTCATTTGTTGGGTTGTTGGTCACCGCGCCCCTGGCCGCCCTGGCGTCGGTCCTCATCAAGCTGGATTCAGGCGGGCCGATTCTGTACCGGCAGGAGCGTCTGGGCCGCGACAGCGTCCCGTTCACGCTGTGCAAGTTCCGCACCATGCGCGCCGATGCGGAAAGCGACACGGGCCCGGTGTGGGCCGCGGAAGACGATCCGCGCATTACCCGTCTCGGCAAGTGGTTGCGCAAATTCCGGATTGATGAGATTCCGCAACTCTTCAATGTGTTGCGCGGCGACATGAGCCTGGTCGGCCCGCGACCCGAGCGCGAAATCTTCATCCAAAAGCTGTCGGAGAAAATCC
>JBGPVO010000171.1:0-4554 GCA_041491705.1 Verrucomicrobiia bacterium | reverse complement strand
TGCCACCGTCCTTGCGCGTCGGTCACCACCTTGTAATCAGAAATGTCGACGAGCACTCTTTCGACCGATTCGTACCAAGCAAAATCACCGCAACTCACGTGGACGGAGGCATTCGGTATGGGTCTGCCCGCCTCGTCTTGGATAATCCCGCCGATGGAAGTGGCGGGCTCGAGTGTAAACGTGAATTCCTTTGGCAGCCGATACAGGCCACCGTGCGTCCGCCAAATCACCATTACCGGCACGAAACCCTCTTTGTGCGCCCTGACCACGAGGCCCGGCAAATTCTTCTCGGGTAATTGAACTTGGTAGCGTCCCCCCTCATCGGTGTGGCCGGTGGTCTTCTGGTTCTCTCTGTCGAAGCTGATCTCGACGCCCGCCAGCGGCTGTTTTGTCTGCGCATCAATCACGTGCAGATCAACGACACGTTTGGGCGCGGCCTCGTGGGTGATCGTCGCGTTGCCTGTTGGGTGGGGTGTAGTCTCGGTGACTGGAACTCTTACGGCAGCAGGTTTGTCCGAGGGCGAGCGTGGCGTTGCATCACGCGCGGCCCACGGTCGCACGTTGGCCGTAAGCACAGCCCCGGCGACGGACACAGCGGCGATGCCCCCCAACAGCTTCAACTTCGCCCAGCGCCAGACGCTGAGGGTCTCGCGCACCAATTGCGGCAGGACAGCCGAAGCCGACAAACTGGCTACGGATGTCTTCACGACTGCGGCGGCCAACGCCTCGGGAGCAGCGTGCACCGTTTGTTCAGCAAGCACCGCCATCAGACCTGCGCCGGCCAGTACCACGCCGCGGCGGGTCAGGAGTTTCCGTATTTTCTCGACCGCCCGGCTGACGCGTTTCTTGGCCGCTTCTTCGCTCATCCCCAGCTGTTCTCCCACCTCACGCAGCGGTTTCCGTTCGTAGAACCGCAGCAGGATTGCCGAGCGGTCGGTCTCGGAGAGCGCGGCCACCGCTTGATCGAGGTGCGGCGCGAGTTGGTTCCAAAGCGTTTCGTTGTCGTCAGGCGAAATGGTGGAGATCATGGCTGAAGCAGTTTGTTCACGGGCGTTGCGTCGATACTCACTGCGCATGGCGCGAGCGGCTACAAAGCGGGTCGTGCGAAAGAGCCAACCCGCGAGGATGGTGCCGGAGCTCAGGCTTCCGGCTTTGCGAGCCAGCAGGATGAATACCGACTGGGCTACGTCCTTCGCCAGATGTGAATCGCCCACTTGACGCAGGGCGGCGGAGTAGACCCAATGGAGATGACGCTGGACCAATTCGGTAAACGCCGTTTCCGAGCGGTGCTTCGCGTAGGCTTGCAGCAATTCCCAATCGCCCATGTTGTGCATTGTCCTTTACCTATCAATCCCCGCCAATCGCAAAAAGGGGACATGGGATCACGCCGTCCGCCGGGGTGTCGGTAGGCCGGTCATGCCTTTCGCGACTGGAATCTCTCGCCAATTTCTGGCAAAGTAGAGCAGATCGAACTCGGGAGGCGTTCATGCAGAAGACGAAGCGATTGCGCCATTTTGCCAGTGACAACAACGCGGGGATCTGTCCGGAAGTGTGGGCCGCGTTGCAGGAAGCCAACACGGGCCATGTGACCGGCTACGGCGACGATCCGTGGACAGAGAAGGCGAAACAGCTCATCCGCGATCTGTTCGAGACCGATTGCGACGTGTTTTTCGTGTTCAACGGCACGGCTGCGAACTCCCTCGCCCTGGCCAGCATGTGCGATTCGTACCACGGCGTGATTGCCTTCGACTACTCACACGTGGAGACCGACGAATGTAATGCGCCGGGTTTCTTCGCGCCGGGCGTGAAGCTGTATCCTGTGAAGGGTGAGAATGGCAGGATCGCTCCCGATGCGATCGTGCGCGCGGCAACGACGCGGCGCGACGTGCACGCGTCGATGGCGCGCGTGGTGAGCCTCACGCAAGCGACGGAGTTGGGCACGGTGTACACGCGCGCCGAGCTGAGTGCGATTACAGAAACTACACGCAACCTGGGCCTGTTGGTGCACATGGACGGAGCGCGGTTCGCCAACGCGGTGGCCGGACTCGGCGTGAAACCTCGCGAGATATCGTGGGAATCGGGCGTGGACGCTTTGAGTCTCGGCGGGACGAAGAATGGAATGGCCTTTGGCGACGCGGTAGTGTTCTTCAACCGGAACCTGTCGCAGAACTTCCTCTACCGCTGCAAGCAGTCGGGCCAGCTCGCGTCAAAGATGCGGTTCATCGCGGCACAGTGGATCGGGCTGTTGCAAGACGGCGCCTGGCTGCGGAATGCGAAGAGCGCCAACCAGGCGGCGGAGATGCTGGAGTCGAAGCTGCGCGGGCTGCCCCAGGTGCGCATCCTGTACCCGCGCGAGGCGAACGCCTTGTTCGTGGACATGCCGCAGCGCGTGTTCGACGGCTTGCATGAGCGCGGGTGGCATTTTTACACGGACGTTGGCCCGCACGGAGCGCGGTTGATGTGCTCGTGGGACTCGACGGCGGAAGACGTGGAGACATTCGTGGGCGATGTGGTCGATTTGTCGAAGTGATGCAACGCGAGAAACTCAGGTCATGAACGTGCTGACGCAACGCAAGATTGTCCGGGTCCTGTTCGACGAATACCACAGCGAAAGCTGGTCGATCTCCGAGGCCCGCGCTCGCGAGATGCAACCTGAATACCCGTTCAATTCATCGTATCAACTCGCCGCCGACACGCTGGCGGCGAGTGATTTCACGGTTCACCGCAACCTCGACGAACCGCTGCAACACGGCCTGCTCGCGGGGGCCGATGTGCTGGTGTTGCTGCATCCGTGCGACCCGAAATGGGAACGCACGACTTCAGCGAATTCACCGAAGCTGTCCCAGCAAGAGATCGTTGACGTCCAAAACTTCGTTCGCGCGGGCGGCGGGTTGTTGGTCGTCACCGAGTACGAGCACGACAAATACGGCGACAACCTCAACGATTTGCTCTCGCCCTGCGGGCTGCGCATTGAGAACGCGACCGTGCTCGACACGGTTGCGTGCGCGCACAACAATCCGGCGTGGTTCTTCGGCGAGCCTGTGGCTGAAGAAACACCGCTGGCGCATTTCGTAACGCGCGCGTGTTTTTATCAGGCGGGCACGTGCACTGCCGCCGGCGAGGCGCGCCTCGCGTGGCGCACGGCGGCCACGGCGACGCCACAGCAGGCGGGCGTGATCGGTACGGCGCACCTTGGTGAAGGGCGGGTGGCGGTGGTGACCGATTCGCTTCTGTTTGGCGACAATCACATTCGCGAATTCGATCACCTGCAGCTATGGCGCAACATTATGTATTGGTGTTCCGCCCCAACGTTCGCGCGGTCGGGCGGGCAGCCCAGGCCATCGCCATCGGCGCAATCCGTAGCGTGGTCGTCGTTGAAAGGCGCCATCAACGCGTTGCGCGCGCTGCAAAACCCGGACGGCACGGTTGTTGCCGGGAAACATGACGAAGCGCGGCATCTGGCGCAGGCGGCGGCAGGCGCGATTCAAGCGTTGATGCCGTCGTTCGCCCACGAGACGGATTATCTGGATCAAGTGTTGCTCGATCTCGATGCGTGGGTCAGTGGCGAATTCCAGAAACCCGATTTCAGCAGGTCGCTGGCGTTGTTCAATCCGCAACTGCATCGTCGCGACGGCATCGAGCATTTGTGGGTGATGCCGATGTACACGCCCAACGCGTCGTCGGACTGGCGCTTTGAGGCGCTGATCTACCGCGTGCCGTGGCCCGATTGGCTTGGCGAACTGGAGCGGACACAGTATGAGAATGGGAGAATCGTGCCCGGCCACTTTGTCGATTTCACCGAGGGCTATCACAGCGAGTGCGCCGTGCTGTTTCCCGAGACGGTGCAAGTGGCGGGTAAGGGGAGTAACAATTTCGCCACAATCTTTTGCGATCGGGAAGCGGAACGCTATCAGCGTGTCGTGTCGAAAGCGGCGAGAATCACGCAACTCGCGCCGCATCCGCAGTTGGAATGTTTCCTCAACTCACTGCCGCTGATCACCGACGCCTACGCGTTGTGGGACCTCATCCACGACAAGTCGCACAGCGTCGGCGAACTGCCGTTTGACCCGTTCATGGTCCGCCAGCGCTCCCCGTTCTGGATGTACGGGCTGGAGGAGTTGCGCGTGGACCTGCGGGCGTTTTGCGAAGCGACACGGCTCGCGAGGGAGGGGTTTCCCTTGGCGCACCATGTGACCTACGCGATTCTGTTCGACCGCATCTTTCGGTTCCCGATCACGGGGACGCGCGTCCGCAACTACGACGGCCTTGGCGGCCAGCTTCTGTTCGCCTGCCTGCACCAGCGCGACGTTCTCATCTGGCACGACAACCGTCTCGCGGTGCGTTGGGACAAGCTGTATGAGGGAGTTGACGGATTGCGCCAGGAACTGCTCGCACTGTACAAATTTGGTTCCGACGCCTCGAAGACGAATTTCTGGCTTGCGGCGCACGATCTCGTGTCGAAGTATGTTCCGCCCAACATCGCCTCGAAATGGAAGAGGGACACCCGCGCCATCACCGACGAGTCTGACCCCAAGAAATGGATCGATCTCGTCC
>JBGPVO010000170.1:0-4561 GCA_041491705.1 Verrucomicrobiia bacterium | reverse complement strand
TGGCTGAGCTGGCCGCGACCGGACGGCATCAGTTTCCCCGACCGCTACGAGGAGGTAATGCCAACGCTGGGCGAAATGGTTCGGACATTGGCACCGCGCGAGCGGGTCGACATCAACGTCCGCAACGAGGAGGTCGAAGCCATTGCGTGCCGCACGATCGGTAATGTCCCCAACGTCTTCTATCATCGC
Source organism: Verrucomicrobiia bacterium (assembly GCA_041491705.1). Taxonomy (GTDB): domain Bacteria; phylum Verrucomicrobiota; class Verrucomicrobiia; order Palsa-1439; family Palsa-1439; genus Palsa-1439. The sequence goes on along the minus strand of JBGPVO010000170.1, from coordinate 4,372 downwards.
ATCCCGTCGTACGAACCCTGGTGTCGCGACCACGGGCCTGTCTTCGTAAGGCGCGACCACGAACTCGCCGTTGTGGACTGGGGCTACAACGCGTGGGGTGACAAGTACCCGCCCTACGATGATGACGACGCGGTGCCGCAACGCATCGCCGAGTTGCTCCAGTTGCCGCTGTTCAGTCCCGGCATCGTGATGGAGGGGGGATCACTCGATGTCAACGGCGAAGGCACGCTGCTGACTACAAAACCGTGCCTGCTGAATCCCAACCGCAATCCACGACTCAACCAGCAGCAGATCGAGCAGTTTCTTCGCGATTACCTGGGCGTCACTCACATCTTGTGGCTCGGAAATGGAATCGCTGGCGATGATACCGACGGCCATATAGACGACCTCACGCGTTTCGTGAACGCGACCACGGTCGTGACCGTCATCGAACAGGATCCGCACGACGACAACTACTGGCCGTTGCAGGAAAACTTGAAGCAACTCCGCGCCATGCGTGATCAGGATGGGCACCCCTTGCGTATCGTTGAACTGCCCATGCCCGGTGTCATCGAATACAATGGTCAGCGGTTGCCGGCAAGCTACGCGAATTTCTACATCGCGAACGACGTGGTCCTCCTACCGACCTACCGGAATAAGAGCGCAGACGCGACTGCTACGGAAACGTTACAAAGACTTTTCGCAGATCGGCGCGTGGTGGGAATCGACAGTACGAACTTGATTTGGGGGCTCGGCTCGTTCCACTGTCTGACCCAGCAGCAACCCGCGGTCTAGGAATCAAATTCGCAACTACGGTCCAAAACCGTTGTTGATCGACGAAACCATGTTGTTGGTGCTGCCGCCGATTCCTTGAAGAACAAGGATGGCAATGATGCTCACCAAAAACAGAATCAGCGCGTACTCAAACAAGCTGACCCCTGATCTTGTCCTGATCTTTCGAACCAACGCTTGCAATCTCTTGCGCATCTACCTCCCAGCCGACCCAGCCGTCTCCCTCTGGCTGGAAATGTACACACCGACGGAGCAATTTCAAGCAGATTCCAAACCATGTCTCGATCCGACTCAGATTCGAGGATAGCCATTCATACAGCCTAACCGGTTGCTATATCCTATGTTAAGACGATTCCTGTGACGATCTTCAGGCCCGCCAGCCCCCGCATCAAGAACGCACCGACATCTCCCGCAGCCTCTTCCATCGTGACTCGCTCACAGGCATCACGCTGAGTCGGCCCATACGAACGAGTTCAAAATCCCGAAACTCTGCCCCGACCTTGATCTCGGCCAGTGTGACCGCTCGCGGCAATCGCTCCCGCGGCTTCAAGTCAACAACTACCAGCTTTGGCTCCTTTTCCTTCGGATCAGGATACGGATCACTCGTCAGTTCGGCGATCCCGACGATCTGTTTCTCGTCGCCCGTGTGGTAAATGAAGGCCAGATCGCCCCGCCTCATCGACCGCAGATGTTTCAGTGCCAACGCGTTCGAGATGCCGTCCCACACCGCGCGTTTGTCCCGCTCCAAATCCGCAAACGAATACGTGCTCGGTTCCGTCTTCAGCAACCAGTAGTTCGGCATCGCTTGTCTCCTTGCGTCCAATCTCGTGCGAGCATAATCTGAATTTCAAGGCAAAGTTTCGCTATTCCGGGACGATTCCCGTCCGGTTCAGTGGCCAGCAGATTCTTGTCACGCGCCCAACGATACTGCGCCTCGCAGGGGTCCCCAAAAACGGCTGTCCAAACTCGACCGCGAATTGTCCCCAAGCACGAAATACTCGTCTTCACCCAACTGAACCGAGTCGGTCCCCGAAGCGAGATACCGTGGTGCCAGAAAGGTATCCGGTAAGACTTTAGGCTTGGTCCATTAGCCACGCTCGAAGAGTAGCGCGCCGGGCTGTTTCTTGTCCACCACCGCCTTGATCTTGTCGCCATCCTTGAACCTGCCCGACAGGATCTCCAGCGAGAGCGCGTCGAGAATCTTCTTCTGGATGACACGCTTAAGCGGCCGCGCGCCAAAAACAGGGTCATACCCCTCGCGGGCGATCAATTCCTTCGCCGCGTCGGCCACACTGAGCGTGATGTTCTGGTCGGCAAGCCGCTTCTCCACGCGGGCAAGCTGGATATTCACAATCTTCTTGATGTCCTCTCGCGTCAGGCCATGAAACAACACGACTTCATCCACGCGGTTCAGAAATTCGGGCCGGAAATGCGCTCGCAAATCGTCCATCACCCGTTGCCGCACCGCCTCGTCATCACCCTGCCCTTCCGCAAAGTGGCGCGAGCCGATGTTGCTGGTCATAATAAGCACCGCATTCCTAAAATCCACCGCGCGGCCTTGTCCGTCCGTCAGCCGTCCGTCGTCGAGCACCTGCAACAACACGTTGAACACGTCGTGGTGCGCCTTCTCGATCTCGTCAAACAGCACCACCGAGTACGGTCGCCGCCGCACGGCTTCGGTCAATTGGCCGCCCTCTTCGTAGCCGACGTAGCCCGGCGGCGCGCCGATCAGCCGCGCCACGGTGTGCTTCTCCATGTACTCGCTCATGTCGATCTGTACCATCGCGTTCTCGTCATCGAACAGGAACTCCGCCAGCGCCCGCGCCAACTCCGTCTTGCCCACTCCTGTCGGCCCGAGGAAAATGAACGAGCCGATGGGCCGATGCGGGTCCTGCAGCCCGCTTCGGGCGCGGCGCACGGCGTTCGACACCGCGGTAATCGCGTCGTCCTGCCCGACCACGCGCAGCCGCAGCCGTTCCTCCATATGCACCAGCTTCTCGCGCTCGCCTTCGAGCAATCGGGAGACCGGAATCCCCGTCCAGGCTGCCACGACTTCGGCAATGTCGTTTTCCGTGACCTCTTCGGTCAGCATCTTCGAGTTTTTCTGGAGCTTCGCCAGTTTCTCGTCGGCGGCTCGCAGCTTCTTCTCCAGTTCGGGCAGCCGCCCGTATTGGATTTCGCTGGCCTTGCTGAGATTGCCCTCGCGCTTCGCCTGTTCGATCTGCTCCTTCGACATTTCCAGGGCCGATTTTAGGCTGCGGATTTCGTCGACAACGCCCTTCTCATTCTGCCACTGCGCCTTCAGCTTCTTGCTCTGCTCCTGCAAATCGGCGAGGTCCTTCTCCAGCTTCTGCAGCCGTTCCTTGCTCGCTTTGTCGCTCTCCTTCTTCAACGCCGTGCGTTCGATCTCCAGTTGCATCACGCGCCGCTCGATCTGGTCGATCTCCGTCGGCAGCGAATCCAGCTCGATCCGAAGCCGTGACGAGGCCTCATCCACAAGGTCAATCGCCTTGTCGGGCAGAAACCGATCCGCGATGTAACGGTGGGATAGGACCGCCGCGCTCACCAGCGCGCTGTCCTGGATCCGCACGCCGTGATGCACTTCATACCGCTCCTTCAACCCGCGCAGGATGGCAATCGTGTCTTCGACGGACGGTTCGCCCACCAAGATCGGCTGAAAGCGCCGCTCCAGCGCCGGGTCTTTCTCGACGTACTTGCGGTATTCGTCCAGCGTGGTCGCACCGATGGTGTGCAACTCCCCGCGCGCCAGGGAAGGCTTGAGCATATTCGCCGCATCTACCGGCGCCCCCTCGGCCTTGCCGGCGCCAACGACCGTGTGCAACTCGTCAATGAACAGGATGATCTTGCCTTCGCTCGCGATGACCTCTTTGAGGAATGCCTTCAGCCGATCCTCAAACTCACCGCGGTATTTCGCCCCGGCCAGCATCGCGCCGATGTCCATCGCAATGAGCCGCCTGCCTTTGATCCCCTCCGGCACATCACCGCTCACGATGCGCCTCGCCAGGCCTTCCGCAATCGCCGTCTTGCCGACGCCCGGGTCGCCAATGAGCACGGGGTTGTTCTTGGTGCGGCGTGACAGCACCTGGATCACCCGGCGGATCTCCGCATCGCGACCGATGACCGGATCGAGCTTGCCGCGGCGCGCGTCTTCCGTCAGGTCACGGCCATACTTCGTCAGCGCCTGATACTTGTCTTCTGGGTTCTGGTCCGTGACCTGCGCGGTGCCGCGGATGTCGCGCAAGGCCTTCAGGATCGCCGCCGGTCTTACGCCGTGCGACTTGAGAAGATTCGTCGACTCGGCAATGCCGAGTAGCATGTGCTCCGTGCTGACAAATTGGTCCTTGAGCTTGTCAGTCTGCGTAAAGGCGGCGTCAAGCGTTGTGCGCAGCCCCTTGCTGAGATAAACCTGCGTCGAGTCAATCCCGTGAACCTGCGGGCGTCGGTTCAAATTATCATCGAGCGCCCGCAGGATGGCGTCGGGATTCGCGCCGAGCTTGTCCAGCAACGGACGCACCAATCCATCCGTCTGTTCGATCAACGCGGACAGCATATGCTCAGAGTCAACCTCCTGATGGTTGAG
>JBGPVO010000169.1:0-4600 GCA_041491705.1 Verrucomicrobiia bacterium | reverse complement strand
CTGAGAAAGGGAATAATACTACTGACCGACCCGCTTCCCTTTCTGACTCGCCAGGGGAGTCGGTCAGTTTGGCGACGCCCTTTTTTGTCTCGTAGCTAATTGCATTGGACAGCATAATTCGGCAGTCATGGAGCCGGTGACGCCACCTACTAATATGGTGATACCTTCCGAACCGCCGGTCGCGAAGCCCCACACGCCCAACAAACCGGAAGTGTCAATCACCGACTGGATTCAAGCGATCTGTGCCGTAGTCCAGACCGCCGTTTTCGGCATCATGGTCGTCACAGTTTTCCAAACCCAAGCGCAAGTGAAGCAGGCGAGCGACTCGCTTGATCTCTCGAGAAAGCAGTTCGACTTGGCGCAAAAGCAATTCGAGGCGACGATTGAGCCGGTAATAAAGATTGACCTTGGACAGGGAATCTCTGAGGGAAAGGGGACGACGCATCTTACCTTTTCAAATTCCGGGCCAGTTACCGTCGTGGATCTGGCAGTGAAGGGAATATTCTCTTCGCACTATGTACCCCAAGCACCAATGGACTTTTCGGGACGTTGACACCCAAGTATGTTGAGGTGAATCCCAAATTCTCGCTACAGGGACGGTTCACCAACGGCATGGTGACCAACATTCCTACGGAATTCGTATTGGGGGGCGATCCGATCAAAACCCGCACCGACAGCGAAGTAGAAGCAATCGGAGTCATTGTAGGTTATAGGCGCCAAGTCGACATGAGGTATTACAGCCAACTATTGACGCTGTTAAAATCGGTAGACCCAAAAACTGGCAAAAGTTTGGTGATGGGTTTTTATGGGCTTGGGGGAGACGCACCGCCGTCCATGATCGATGTCGCTAGGCTTCGCCTGGAAATCGAAGACCAATTCCGCAAATCAGGGTTCACGGATTTCCACTAAACGCCGCACGTGCCGCGCAATCACCGCAGCGATTGCGCCGCCGGCACATACTCGTCGCTCCTCGTCGGAGTCGGTTTTGCGGTGGTGTATCATTCCAGCGGCGTGAGGATCAGTCAGCCCTGATTTGCAGAAGCTGTTATTGCTTTCTCGTCACTAACACCAGCCGGCGCCACCACCAGACGATTTTGCCGTCTTCTTCGGCGAGGCGGAAGAGGCTCCGGGCTTCCGGTGGGGCGTCGCGAACCAGTTCGAGGACCTTGGCGCGATTTTCGGGTGTCGTGCCAGCCGTGTCGAAATACCAGTTCAAATCCGGTTGCTTGAACGGCTGAAGCTCGGAGAACACGATCCGCAAGCCGGCATCGTCGCACAGTTGCGCCCAGCTTCCCGGGCTCAGAAACCGCTGATGGCTGGGGTCGCGAATCCTCTCGACGGCGTGAATCCATTCGTCCGCGACGGGCTGGCCGTCCTCGATGGAGCCATCGATGAGGAGGAACGCGCCGTTCGGTTTGAGGACACGGGCGGTTTCGCGCACGAACGCGGCGGGATCGCTGAAGTGGTGAGCGGCCACGCGGCAGGTCACGAGATCAAACGTGCCATCCGTGTACGGGAAGGATTCAGCGGTGTGCTGCCGGGTTTCGACGCGGAGCCCGCGTTCTCGCGCAGCGGCAGCGGCGCGTTCGAGCATCGCGGTGGAAAGATCGGCGAGTGTGACCTGCCAGCCGCCGTCCGCGAGGCAAAGTCCCGTGTGTCCCGCACCCGTGGCGACATCCAACGCGCGACCGGGTTTCAGCCAGGTCAGCCGTCCCAATGCGTCCTTTACGTCCGATACGTCCGACAGAATGTGTCCCTTGCCGTACCGGCTGCTTTGGCGGTCAAACTGTTGCTGAGCAGCACGTTGGATGGCATCAAAATCGCTCATGAATAGTATTGTGCTTCGCCACTATCAGCATTGCAACCGCGTACGCAACCATTGCAAAACCAAGGGCTTTTCGTTACAGTCCCGCGCGATGAAGAAGACCCTCCTGTTGCTCTCGTGCGCTTTATTCGCCCTGTGCCTGTGCGGGCCGGCCCGGGTATGGGCGACCGATGATCCGGGCGATAAGTTCCTCGAAGCGTACTTCCTCATTCAGGAGGGCGACTCCGCAGAACATCAAAGCGACTGGACGAAAGCCAGTGCGAAGTACACGTCGGCGCTCGACGTCTTGGGCCAGATCAAGTCGCAGTCTCCCGACTGGAACCCGCACATCATTGAATTTCGCACGAAGTACATCGAAGACCATCTTGCCGCGCTGAAGACGAAGCTCGCGCCGCCCGTCACACCGCAGCCGCAACCCACGGCGCCGGCCCCCGAGACACCCGCGACCCGGGACGAAGCACCGGCTACACCGGCCGCACCCGCTGCTCCAGCCGTCCCAGCCGCTCCTGTCGCACCCGCACCGGCGGTGGACAACGAGCAGGTCAAGCAACTGACCTCGGAATTGCAGCGTGCCCGCGAGCAGATCAAGCAATTGGAGACGGCGCGCGATGACTTGAATACCAAACTTCAGGAGCAACTCAGCAAGGTTGCGCCGACGCAAACGAATCCACAGATTGAGGCGCTTCTCAAGACGAACCAGGAACTCGCTGCCAAGCTGGCCGCCGCGCAAACCCAGATCGCGGAAGCTCGCGAGCGCGCTGCCGCAGTCGCCCCACCCGCGGTGGCTCCGGCCACTCCGGCCGCGTCGCCCGAGCTGGAGCAATTGCGCGCGGAACTCGCCCAGACCCGCGGCGATTTGCAGCGCACGAAAGAGGAACTCCAGCAGACGCGGACCGAGTTGGGCATCACGAAGCAGGCCTTGGAAAAGGCGCAGGTCGACAATACCGAGTTGCGTCGGTCGTACGATGAGATCATCACCCAGCTCACCGACGCGAATAAGAAACTTTCCTCGGTCAAGGCCGCCAGTGACAAGGACGATGAGATCATCCGCCAATTGCGCAAGGAAAACGCGCTGCTGCGCATCATCGCCGAGCGCAAGGCTTCGGCATCCATTAGTTCCGCGGAGGGCGAGGAAAACGCGAACCGCCCGTCGATTCCCGAGCTACGTGGCTGGCGTCCGCGGACGCGCCCGTCGGCGGTCGCCAAAGAGCGAGCCAAGCCGGAAGAATCGACACCGCAGTTGCCGCCGTCCGCAATGGAGGAGTCAGGCCGGGGCAAGTTGGTTGCCACGTTGACCGCGCCGAAGCAGGCCGAGCCGCCGGTGCAACCAATTGTTGCCGTAATTGACAGGCCGCAGACAAACGTTCCGGCCAGGCCCGTGGTGCCGGAGAAGAAGAAGTCGACGCAGCCTCCTGCCGAACCGAAGAAGGAAACCGCAGCGAAGACCAACGCAAAGCCGGCGGTGGCGCCTGCACCGCCGCTTCCACCGGATGAACGTCAGTTGCTTAACGAAGCCCGCGCCGCGCTGGCACTGAAGGACCTTGCCGCTGCGGCTACGAAGTACACCGCGGTGCTCGACATGGATCCGACGAACATCGTCGTACTTTCCAGCCTCGGCGCCATCCGGTACCAGCAAAACCAATTCGACGACGCCGAAGGATATTTGCGCAAGGCGGTTGCCGCCGCGCCCAACGATAGTAACACGCGCTCCCTGCTCGGGGTGGTGTTCTACCGCAAAGGGCTGGTCGAGGATTCGTTCAATGAATTGACCCGGGCCGTCGCGCTCGATCCGCACAATGCCGAAGCCCACAATTACCTCGGCATCGTCCTCAGCCAGAAAGGCTGGGGCGCCTCCGGTGAACAGGAAATCCGCCGCGCGATCGAGCTCAACCCGCAGTATGCCGACGCGCACTTCAACCTGGCCATCGTTTACGCCAAGCAGCGCACGCCAAAGTTGGAACTCGCGCGTTACCATTACAAGAAAGCCCTCGACCTTGGCGCGCCACCCGACCCCGACATGGAAGCGTTGCTGAAGAAGCTTTCCGAGAAACCAGCCGTTCCCAACGCCAGCGCGCCGCTGTCGAGGTGAGCCGTCGTCAGTTCGGGAGTCAGACGGGCAACAAGATTCGAAAGGTCGTTCCCTTTTTCGGAGCGCTCTTGACTTCGATCCTCCCCCGGTGAGCCTCAACGATCTTCTGGACGATGGCGAGACCGAGGCCGGTGCCGTGTGATTTCGTGGTGAGGAACGGTTCGAATATCTGCTTCTGCTTCTCGGGCGCCATGCCCATGCCGGTATCGGTGAACGACAGGACCACCGCAGTCGACGGTTCGTGGTGAATCGCCGAGGAGACGGTGAGCTTCCCGCCAGCCGACATGGCATCGGCGGCGTTGAGGATGAGGTTCAGGCAGGCCTGCTCGATCTGGCCGCGGTCGGCGCGCACCTTCGGCAATCCCGTGGCGAATTTTCGCACCAACTCGATCTGCTGCTGGCGGAGTTTCTGTCGCGTCAGCAACAACACGTCATCGAGCAACTCGTTCACTTCCACGAGGTCGAAGGTTGGCTCGGTCGAGCGCGCGTAACCGAGGAGCTGGTCGACGATCTTGTTCAGGTGATCCATCTTCTCCGACACGATTTCAGCGTCGCGCGCGCGCGGGTCGTCCCGAGGGAACTTCAGGTCGAGCGAATGGAGCAACATTTTCATCACCGTGAGCGGGTTGCGAATTTCATGGGCGACCTCCGCGGCGAGGAGGCCGAGCGTGCTGAGGCGTTCGTTG
>JBGPVO010000168.1:0-4604 GCA_041491705.1 Verrucomicrobiia bacterium | reverse complement strand
CGTGCGTCGATGAGTCTGGTTGCTGGATTTTTAGAGTTGCGCTCGGGCGAAAATGCTAGTAAATCCGTGCAAAGCGCGGGTACGCGTTTCTGGGCGAGGGAAGCAATCACATGAGCAATTACGGTCTAGAGAATCATGGTATAGTTGGCGCGGGCCAGGTGCATTGGAACCTGCCGGTGACCAGGTTGGTGGAGGAAGCCATCAAACGCGGCGAAGGCATGCTGACGAGCAGCGGCGCCCTGAACGCGATGACGGGCAAACGGACGGGCCGTTCGCCGCGTGACAAGTGGACAGTCGAGGAGCCGTCGACCCGGGACAAGATTTGGTGGGGCAAGGTCAACCAGCCGATTTCCGAGCAGGACTATCTGGGGCTGCGGCAGGAAGTCATCGCGTACCTGCAGGGGCGCGAACTGTTCGTGATGGACGGTTTTGCGGGCGCTGACCCGCGGTACTCGATGCCAATCCGCATTGTGACCGAGTTCGCGTGGCACAATCTTTTCGTAAAACAGCTTTTCCGTCGGGCCACACCCGAGCAACTCAAAACCCACGTGCCGGAGTGGACGGTCATCAACGCGTGCAAGTACCTCGCCGATCCCAAGAAGCACAAGCTTAACAGCGAGACGTTCATCATGGTGGATTTCTCGCGCAAGACCGTGCTCATCGGCGGAACACAATACGCCGGCGAGATGAAGAAGAGCATTTTCGCCGTGCTGAACTATGTGTTGCCGCAGAAAGGCGTGTTGCCGATGCACTGCTCGGCCAACGTTGGCAAGGCTGGCGACGTGGCGATCTTCTTCGGCCTGAGCGGCACGGGCAAGACCACGCTGTCCGCCGATCCGGATCGCGACCTGATTGGCGACGACGAGCACGGCTGGAGCGATCATGGCGTGTTCAATTTCGAGGGCGGTTGCTACGCCAAGTGCATCAATCTCACGAAGGAGCGTGAGCCGCTGATTTGGGATGCGATCCGGTTCGGATCGGTGATCGAGAATGTGGTGGTCGATCCCGCGACAGGCGAGCCGGACTACATGGACGACTCGGTCACGGAGAACACGCGGTGCGCGTATCCGCTGGACTACATTGCCAACGCCGTACCCAGCGGAATGGGCGGGCATCCGACGGCCATCGTGTTCCTGGCGTGCGATGCGTTTGGTGTGTTGCCGGCGGTGGCGCGACTTTCGCCCTCACAGGCGATGTATCATTTCATGGCGGGCTACACCGCCGCGCTGGCGGGCACGGAGGCCAACATGGGCAAGGACCCGACCCCGACGTTCTCGACCTGTTTCGGCGCGCCATTTCTGCCGTTGCCGCCGCAGACATATGCCAAGATGCTGGCGGAGAACATGAACAAACATCGGGTGCACTGTTATCTGCTGAACACGGGTTGGGTCGGCAACGCCTTCGGCCAGGGCCCGCGCATCCCACTTGTCCACAATCGGCACAACGTCACGCACATTTTGGAGGGCGTTCTGGACAAAGCGGAGTATCGCGTCGATCCGACGTTCGGCTTCGAGGTGCCGAAGACACTGCCCGATGTGCCGCGTGAAGTGCTTGACCCCCGCCACGCAGCGAAGGACACCGCCGACTATGACCGTCGCGCGAAAGATTTGGCGGCGAAATTTGTGAAGAACTTCGAGCAGTTCCACGGCGTGTCCGCGGAAATCGTGGCCGCGGGGCCGAAGGTGTGACCGACGTTGCCGGCGAAGCGGGCCGCTTGCATGAAGCGGCGCGGTGCCGCCAATTCACAAGGTCGGCCTACAACCTTGCACCGATGCGTTCCTTTCGGTTATTCTCCGCCGCGATGCCGAAGACCTCTGAGAGCGCCGAGGATTACCTCGAGCGCATCTATGAACTGATCGAGGACAAGGGGTATGCGCGCATGGTGGACATCGCGCGGACGCTGCGCATCCGTCAGGCCTCGGTGACACAGATGGTGCAGAAGCTGGGCGAAACCGGCTTCGTGCGCTACGAGAAGTACCGCGGCCTCGTGTTGACCACGAAAGGCAAAGGGGTGGCGCGGGCGGTGCGCCGGCGGCACCAGGTGCTGGAGGAATTCTTTGAGTTGCTCGGCGTGGATGGTGAAACGGCGCAACGCGATCTGGAGGGCATCGAGCACCATCTGAGCGCGGCGAGCGTCGGGCGGATCGAAGAGCTGGTGCGATTTCTGAGGGAAAACCCGGGCGTCCTGCGGAAGATCGGCACGAGACGTCACGAAAAGGCGACATGAAACGACAGGTTGCAGTACTCATGATGGCGATGCTGGCGTTTGGCATCGTGTCGATGGCCGCGGACCTCATCGATGGCGTGGTGGCCATCGTCAACGACAAGGTCATCACGTACAGCGAGGTACTTACGCTGGTACAACCTGTCGACCGCGAACTCCGACGCAGTTTCTCGGGTCAGGAACTGGAAGAGCAACGGCGCAAAGCCCAGAAGGATGCGCTCAACAGCCTCATCGAGCGGGCGCTGATTGTGCAGGAGTTTAACACAAAGGGTTACAAGCTTCCGGAAACGCTCATCGAGCAACAGATCAACGACATTATTTCCAATGACTACGGCGGAAACCGCGCCGCATTCGTCAAGACGCTCGAAGCCGAGAACCTCACCCTCGCACAATTCCGTGAACGGGAGCGCGAGCGCGTCATCATCCAGGTCATGCGCAATCACAAGACGCAACAGACGGTTGTCGTCTCGCCCTACAAGATCGAGAAGTATTACCAGGAAAACATCGACCAGTTCAAGGTGGGCGACGAGATCAAGCTCCGCATGATCTTCATCAAACGCGGTGAGACGGTTCCTGCCGTCACGGACTCGGGGTCAAACGCAGGCGCTTCGACCACAACCGTTGCGCAGGCGGTGGCGACCGTGACAAACGCCGCGGAAATCTCGGTGACGAACAGTACAGCGGTGACTTCAGAAACCGAGACAAACGCGCTGACACTGGCGAAAGAGCCGGTCGCGCCTGCGTCTTCCGCGCTAGGTCAACCTGTTCCAGCCGTGACGAATGAAACGGGACCGGGTTCCGGGGTGCCGGCGAACCCGGCGCCACCGACCAACTCGGCGGCAACCGCTGCGCCGGCCCCGGCACCCGTCGATGCACAGCGCAGGCTCGCCGAGGAGATTCTGGCGAAACTGGACGCGGGCGACAGTTTTGAAAGCATGGCGCGCGTGTACTCCGCAGGCAAGGAGGCGAAGGAAGGCGGCGATTGGGGTTGGATCGGCCGCGACATCCTGCGCAAGGAACTCAACGAGATCGCGTTTTCCTTGAAGCCGGGCCAACATAGCCGGGTCATTGAGACGGCGGAAGGCTACTACGTCCTCCAGGTCGACGATGTGAAGACCGCGCATACGACCCCGCTCGCCGGAGTGCGGGACGACATCGAGAAGACGCTCCTGCAGCAGCAACGCGCCAAGATGCAGGAGGACTGGGTCAAGGACCTCCGCGCCAAAGCATATGTCCGCCTCTTTTGAGGTGGAAATCCCAAATTCGAAGCACGAGGATCGAAACAAGCTCGAATGACAATATTCTCAGCCCCAATTCGGGTTTCGGGTTTATGAGCCACAGGCGAATTGGGATCACGCTGGGCGACCCCGCAGGCATCGGGCCGGAGGTCGCGCTCAAGGCGTTGCGGTCCGGCCAACTCGATCGCCGCTTTGATTACGAGATCATCGGCAACCCGCGCACGAAACGTCGCGCCGATGCGGTCGACTGGGTGGTGGAGGGAGCCAAACGCTGTCTCGCTGGCGAATTGGCGGCACTCGTCACTGCGCCCATCGCGAAAGAGCTTCTACATCGCGGCGGCTACCCGTTCGTGGGCCAGACGGAACTTCTGGCGCATCTGTCCCGCACGAAGCGGTTCGCGATGATGTTGGCGGGCGGTCCACTACGCGTGGCACTCGTGACGACGCATGCGCCATTGCGCGACGTTGCAAAACTCATCACCGCGCGCAAGATTGTCGAGGTCGTGGAGTTGTCTCACGAGATTTGCCGGCGCTTTGGCGTCAAGCGACCTCGAATTGCGGTCGCAGGACTGAATCCTCACGCGGGCGAGGGCGGGTTGCTCGGCAATGAAGAGCGACGCATCATCGCGCCCGCGGTGAAACGCGCCGCTCGTCATGGTATTGTCGTCAGCGGACCCCATTCAGCCGATACGCTCTTTTACCGCGCCGCGCACGGACAATTCGATGCCGTGGTGGCGATGTACCACGATCAAGGGCTGGCGCCGTTCAAGTTGGTCGCGTTCGGCAACGGCGTGAATCTCACACTCGGCTTGCCGTTTGTGCGCACGTCACCTGACCACGGCACCGCACCCGATATCGCCGGCAAAGGCGTCGCCCGCCCCGACGGCATGATCGCCGCAATCAATATGGCGGCGCGACTGGCGCGACGGAAATAGCTGGAAGATCATGAAAGCTACAAGAGTCATTTACATATTTTCTGCAATTGTATGGCTACTTGCCTGGTGGCCTTACTCCTATGGGTATTATGACTTGCCGTGGCACAGAGGTTCCTTCGATTTGATCATTCAATTAGTAGCATGGCTTCATGTGGGTGTTGGCGGCACACTGCTGATCATTTCGCTACGACATAAGCAACGATTCAT
>JBGPVO010000167.1:0-4608 GCA_041491705.1 Verrucomicrobiia bacterium | reverse complement strand
GCGCCATGGACTCACCGCACTGTGGCGATGATGTTTTCAAGCAGGGAATGTGCCGTCTCTGCATCCTGAGAAAAACAGGTTGTCCTCCGCAGTTGTAAATCTAACTCCTTGCGAATCAGGCAATACCGACAACGCGAAAAATTGAATCTGTAAAGGTGTTTCGGTGATGGGTCTCATACCGAGGACGACAGAGCTTCGGTTCAGCAGCGTGGTCGGCCCGGAAGGGTGGCGCCTGGATCGTGCGCGGGCACGTCCTGTCGTTTCAGCGATGCCGCCGGATTTTCAGGTTGCAGGGCATGGCTGATTACCAGTATGAACTGGGCCGGCCAAATCCGGACGCATTTTCTAATGGCAGGCAAGAAACGATCCTGGTTCCGATTCATTCTGCTGGTGCTGCTGGGGGGTGGCGTGTATCTCCTGATGCGCAACTACGAGCAGCAGTTCGTTTATGCTCCCAGCCCGGTTATTCACAAGACGCCCGCCAAAGCCGGGTTGTCGTTTGACAAGATCGCCCTCGCGTCGGACGACGGCATCAATATTCAAGGGTGGTTTGTCCCGGCGGCGCCGCCAGAACAAGCACCCCCAACCAATGCATCGCCACCGACGCTCCTGTTCTTCCACGGCCGGACCGGCAACATGAGCGACTGTCTCGAGAAGATTCGCCTGTTTCACGATATGGGCCTGGATGTGTTCATCATCGACTATCACGGCTACGGCCAGAGCGATGGCGCGCCGAGCGAGCGGGCCCTGGCGGGCGACGCGTTGGCGGCCTATTTTTATCTCACCCAGAAACGCAATGTGAGACCCGAGCGGATCTACCTGTACGGCGAAGATATTGGCGCGGCCGTGGCCATCGACCTGGCCACACGCGTGCCCGCGGCGGGGCTGATCTCGGAAGGCGCGTACGCGTCGATCATTGAAAAAGTCCGGGACGACTGGCCGTTGATTCCCTGGCAGTATTTGCTTCGCAACCAATTCGATTCCCTCACGAAGATCCGCGACGTGCACCTACCCATTCTGCTCATCCACAGCGCCGACGATGATCTCGTGCCGGTGAATGATTCACGCCGCCTCTACGCGCTGGCGAACGAGCCGAAAGAACTCGTCGAGATTCACGGTCCGCACCGTGACGCGTTCGTCAAGTCGTTCGATGTGTACTACGACAAGATCGAGCAGTTTGTGCGTGGACGGCCCCGGGACAAATCTGCCGACACGATGTCCTCAACACAAACGAATGCGCCGGCGTCCAAAGGACCGACGCCATGATTCGAACGCTTGCCCTCGTGCTGCTGTCCTTGCTCGGCGGAGTTAATCCCGCGCGGGCAGTCGACACGTTGCGGCCCGAGCAACTCCGGCCGGGCATGAAGGGGTACGGCCTGTCGGTGTTCAAGGGCACGAGACCCGAGCGTTTCGGCGTCGAGGTCATCGGCGTGTTGAAGAACGCGCTACCCAAACAGGACATGATTCTGATCCGCATGAGCGGCGCGGACCTGGAGAAACACAAGGTCATCGCCGGGATGAGCGGCAGCCCTGTTTATATTGACGACAAACTGATTGGCGCACTGGCGTACGGTTGGACGTTCGAAAACGAGCCGCTCGCCGGCGTCACACCGATCCACAACATGATGGCGCAACTGACAAGGCCCTTCGTGCCGCCTTCAACCACCACCGTCTCCCTCTCACTTGCCCGTCCGTCGTCGACGCCCGCGATGTTCGCGTTGCCCAACGCGGCGTTCCCGCAAGCAGCGGACGATGTCAACACGCCGCATCCACTGCTTACGCCGCTCTCGCTCGGCGGCTTCAGCCCGCGCGTGATCGGACAATTTGCCGCGAAATTCGCGGGTTCGGGGATGATGCCGGTCGCGGCTGGCGGCGCCGGCAGCGCGGCGCTGCCGCGTCGGAGCGGCGACATCGAAGCCGGTGGTTCGATTGGCGTGCAGTTGATCCGCGGCGATTTCAGCGCGACGGCAGTCGGCACGGCCACGTACATTGAGAAGAACCGGATCCTGGCGTTCGGCCACCCGTTCTTTCAGGGCGGCTCGGTGCAAGCGCCCGCGGTGCTGGCCGAGGTGCACACCATCATGTCGAGTCTGGAACGGTCCTTCAAGATGGCCACACCCATTGCCGAGATCGGCTCGATGGTGGGTGATTGGCAGAGTTGCATCGTCGCGGACGCGAAGATGCAAGCGAAGATGGTCCCAATCCGCATCGACGCGGCCAACCGCGACACGGGCCAGTCGGAACATTATGACGTGGAGGTGATGGAGAACCAGAGGTTCACGCCCCTGCTGGTGATCATGGCCGTCGCTCAGACTGTCAGCGCCGCATCGGGTTCATCGCAGGATACGACCGCTCAGATCTCCGTAAGCGCCGATCTGGGGCCGACAAAATCGGACGGGCTGCCACGGACCATTACGGTGGACGATACCTTTTTTAGCCCGGGAGGCGGCCTCCTTGACATGGAGGCGCTGATGCCCCTCATCGCGATGTTTAACACTCCGTTCGGCAGCCCGACCGTGAAACACGTCGCGGTGAAGGTGGAGGCAACGCTCACCCGTCAGACCGCCGAGATCAAACGCGCGTACTTCAACAAATCGGAGGTCGAGCGCGGCGAGATGGCGCCGTTGACCGTCGTGCTCAAACCGTTTGGCCGGCCCGAGGTCACGAAAACGATCCTCATCCAGGTCCCGAGAGCAACCGATACGATGCACTACCTTACCGTGACCGCCATCGCGGGCGGCATCGCGCCGGCAGATGTGGCGCCGCCCGACAGCCTCGATGATTATCTCGACATGATCCAGAAGGGACACCGCAACACGGACCTGGTGGCACTGATGCCGACGTCCAGTCAGGGAATGCAGTATCACGGCAATTTGCTGAAGAAGCTTCCGCCCAGCGTCGTCGGGATTCTGGACGACTCGAGCACCAGCGTCGTCAGCGCCGCCGCCGACATCCAACAGCTTGTGGAACCGACCGACTGGGTGCTCAGCGGCCAGGCCACGGTCCGCGTCCCGATTCGACAGGAATAATATCGCATGAGACTATCCATCCTCCTGCTCTTTTCATCTTTCCTCCTACAATCCTCCGCCTTTGCGGTGAAAACCGAGCGCTGGGAATTGAATTCGCCGCAGAATTTCATGAGCGGCAAGTTGCAGCGGCTCGTCGTCACCAGCAACGGAGAGTTGCGGCTCGGCTACGGCAACACGAAGCTCGGCGAGTTTGCCAAGGAAATCTGGTGCTCGGCCGTCGGATCCGACGGTACGATTTACTTCGGCACCGGCTCGCCCGCCGACGTGTACGCGCTGGGCAAGGACGGCAAGACGATGAAGCTGTTTGAAGCGGATTCGGTCGCGATGACCGCGATGGCTCTCGATGCGCACGGCAATCTATACGCCGCTACGATGCCGGAAGGTAAAATCTACAAGATCGTCACCAGTGGCAAAGCGACCGAAGCGAAGCCCGAGGAACCGTTCTGCAAGCTGCGCGCGCCGTATATCTGGTCCCTCCTGGTGGACAAACAAGGTCAACTGTTCGCGGGCACCGGTCCCGACGGGAAGGTGTTCCGCATCGGCCCGGACGGGAAAGCCGAGGAATGGTTTGCTGCCGAAGACTCCAACATCCTGAGTCTGGCGCTTGACGGCGAAGGCGCGCTGCTCGCTGGCGGCAGCGACCGCGGCCTGCTCTACCGCATCGCGGAAAAGGGCAAGGGCGTCGTGCTCCACGAATTCTCCGAGGACGAGGTCAAGTCGCTCGCGGTGAGCGGCAACGATGTCTACATCGGCGTGAACAAGCAGAAGATGAAACGGCCGCGCGGCCCGGCGGGGCGTCGTCCGAGCGCCGCGGAATTTGAGGACCTGACGCAGCGTTTGACCAGCCAGTTCGGCGGGGCGACGACGGCCGGGACGTTCGGGCAGCGCGAGACGCCGCCCGAGGCTCGTCTGGCCAATCTGCTCGCGGGCACGCTGTACGTGCGGCACGCCGACGGGCGTGTTGACCGGCTGGCGAATTGGGACAATGAATCGATCCTGGACGTGAAGGTGGATGGTGAAGGCACCGTCTTGGCGGGCATGTCGGGCAAGGGCCGCGTGTACCGCGTGCGTGACAGCCAGAATTGGGAGTTGCTCTTCGATTTTGACGAACAGCAGGCGCTGACGCTGGCGCTACGCGACGGCAAGCTCGCGTTCGTCGGCACCGGCAACATCGGCAACGGATATGCCATCGACCCGCAGAAGGCGCGCGACGGCGAGTTGACGAGCGAAGTGCGCGACTGCCGTTTCCTCACGACGTGGGGCAACGTTTCCTGGATGGGCACCGGCGCCATCACGGTGTGCACACGCACGGGGAATACCGCGCTGCCCGATGCGACGTGGTCGGATTGGTCCGAGGCGTTGAAGACCTCCCCCGCGAAGGTGGCCAGCCCGCGCGCGCGCTTTATCCAGGTACGCGCCCGACTGGCTGCCGCTTCCGACCCTGTGCTGGAATCATTGAGCCTGTACTACCAGATGCAGAACCAGAAGCCCGAGGTTTCATCCGTCGAAATCGGGGAGAAACCGAAACCGGCCGCCGAGAAACCGAAGGGCGATTCGCAACCCGATGTGAAACCGGATG
>JBGPVO010000166.1:0-4617 GCA_041491705.1 Verrucomicrobiia bacterium | reverse complement strand
TTCTGGTAGCGGGCGAGCCAGCCGGTCAGGTCACGCTTGACGGGCTGAAACGTCTTTCTTCGCTCGGCCAGTTCCGGTTCGGGGACGAGGATGTCGATCTTGCGATTCGGGAAATCGATCCGGATCCGGTCGCCGGCGCGCAGAAGGCCAATGGGACCGCCTTCCGCGGCTTCGGGGCTGATGTGGCCGATGCAGGCGCCGGCTGTGCCACCGCTGAACCGGCCGTCCGTGAGCAACGCGACTTTGTCGCTGAGGCCCATGCCGACGATATAGCTGGTCGGGCTGAGCATTTCCTGCATGCCGGGTCCGCCCTTCGGACCCTCGTTGCGGATGACGACGATGTCGCCGGCCTTGACCTTGCCGGCGAGGATGCCGGCGCAGGCGTCTTCCTGGCTTTCGAAGATGACGCACGGGCCTTCAAAGACGAATTTCGCGCCGCAACACTTCTTGAATTCATCGCTGATGCCAGCCGTCTTGACGACGCTGCCTTGTGGCGCGAGTTGGCCGTAGAGAATCGCCAGCCCGCCGTCGGGGGTGTACGCCGTGTCCTTGGTGCGGATACAGTCACTCGCACTGAACAGGAACGCGGGATCAAACGGCATCAGACCGGCCGACTCCGCCTTGGCCAGCTTTTTCGGGTTGGTCAGGATCGAAGCTCTCATGATCTCCCAGTTTTTCATCCGCTTGATCAGGCAGACGGCAACGGGTTGTCGGCCGCCCGATTTCTCGTACCGCCAGACAATCAGTACCGGATCCTTGCGCAGTAGGCCCAGTTCTTCGCGGAGCAGACCTTTGCTTCCCTGCAGTGTCTGCTCCAGAAAGGCAGCGATGGCTTCCTTGCCGATCACGGGTTCCTGGCCCTCGATGTCGAGCCTGGCCTTGGCGGAAAACAACGCCACCTGTTCCGCCACCTGGGCCGAGTTGAACGCGGCGGCTTTGCGCCAGAGCGTGATGGCCCGTTCATCGCCGGGAAAGAACAACATCGGTTTCGGGATGAGATTCCCGCTGGCCGTACGGGCGGCGGGACCGAGTTTGTCGTGAGGGTCGAGCACCAGCGCCGAGGCGCCGGAAATGCGAGCCGCCCTGGCCCAGGCGGTACAAGACTCGGAGCGGATATCCCACTCGTCGATGTTCTGGCCAATGGTCTTGCCGGTGACCGTCTTGCAGGTGAGCGTGAGCGCCCCCATGCGTTTGAGTTCGCCAAGAATGGTATGAATGCCGCCGGCTCGGTGCACATCTTGGACGTGGTTATTGGACGACGGCGAGACCTTGCACAGGCAGGGCACGCGGCGCGAAACGGCGTCGATGCGCGCAATGTCGTACGACAAGCCGGCTTCGCGAGCGATGGCCAGCGTGTGCAGAACCGTGTTGGTCGACCCGCCCATGGCGACGTCGAGCGCGATCGAATTGTCGAAGGCGGCGATCGTGGCGATGTCGCGCGGCTTCAGGTCCTGCTCGATGAGTTTGACAATGGCGCGCGCGGCGCGCAGGTACAACGCCTCCCGTTCCTTGGAGACGGCCAGCACCGTGCCGTTGCCCGGCAACGCCATGCCGAGCGCCTCGCACAGGCAGTTCATCGAATTGGCGGTGAACATGCCGGAGCACGAGCCGCACGTCGGGCAGGCGCTTTGTTCAAGCTTCTTCAGGTCCGCCTCGGTGATTTTGCCGGCCTGGAGTTCGCCCACGCCCTTGAATACGGAGATCAGGTCGGACTTTTTGGTGGCGGCGCCGAGGTGGGCGGGCAGGTCCCCGGTTTGCTGTTCGGCGATGCCGGCAGCCATCGGGCCACCGCTGACAAAGATGGTGGGAATGTTGACGCGCATGGCGGCCATTAACATCCCGGGCACGATCTTGTCGCAGTTCGGAATGCAGATCATGCCATCGAAACAGTGCGCCTTGAGCATCGTTTCCACGCAGTCCGCGATGAGCTCCCGCGACGGCAGAGAGTACAGCATGCCCTGGTGGCCCATCGCAATGCCATCGTCCACGCCGATGGTGTTGAACAGGAACGGCACGGCGCCGGCCTCGCGCACAAACCGCTTGATGAGCGCGCCGATCTCATTGAGATGAGCGTGGCCCGGGATGCAGTCGGTGTAACTGTTGGCGATGGCGACGAACGGCTTGTTGAAATCGTCCTCGGACTCGATGGAGCCGGTCGCCCGCAGCAAGCTGCGGTGCGGAGCACGTTCGACGCCTTTCTTGATCATGTCAGAGCGCATGGTGGAATAACTCCTTTCGAATTTTACCCGGCGCGCACTATACCCTCAATCCGCCTCGCCGACAACCGTGGATTGCGTGGCCCGGAACGAACGAGCCAGTGGACGCAGCAATCGCGTCCACTGGCTTGAAATCGTGCCGCTTGTTACAGGCGATCAGCCGCCACGACCGACAAGGCCTTTGGTCCCGTAGGAGATCGCCCGGGCTTTCTCCGTCGGACGCAACGCGCGGACTGCCGCGCCGGCGCGCCACATCTCGGAGTTGCGCATGGCAGCAAGTTCCCGGGCGACGCGCTGCGGATAGTTTTTGGCGCCGCACACTTTGATCACGCGCTCGGCCTCCTTGCCGGACGCGACGCGCCCGTAAAGTTTCTTGAAGACCGGCAGCACGGCCGACTTGAACTTCGGCTTCCAATCGAGCGCACCGCGTTGGGCCGTGGCGGAGCAGTTGGAATACATCCAGTCCATGCCTTTCTCGTCCACGAGGCGGATGAGGCTTTGGGTGAGTTCTTCAACGGTTTCGTTGAACGCTTCGCTCGGGGTGTGGCCGCGGGCGCGCAAGATGTCGTACTGCGCTTCCATGATGGCCGCCAGGCACCCCATCAATACGCCGCGCTCGCCCGTCAGATCACTGTTGGTTTCGTGCGGGAACGTGGTGGGAAACAGGTAGCCCGACCCAATGGCGATGCCGATGGCCAGACAGCGGTCCTTGGCTCGACCGGTGGCATCCTGATGGATGGCGAAACTGGAGTTGATACCGGCGCCGGACAGGAAGTTGCGGCGCACGTTCAGGCCGGACCCTTTGGGGGCAACCATAATTACATCGACGTTCTTTGGGGGAACGACGCCGCTCTTCTTGCGGTAGGTGATCGAGAAGCCGTGCGAGAAGTACAAGGCATCACCCGGTTTGAGGTGCTTTTTGATTGTTGGCCAAACCGCGCGTTGGGCGGCGTCGGAAACGAGGAATTGAATGATCGTGCCCTTCTTGACGGCGGTTTCGATATCGAACAGGTTCTTGCCGGGCACCCAGCCGTCGGCGACCGCGCGATCCCAGTCACGCTTGAACTCGCGTGCCTGGCCGACGATCACTCTGAATCCGTTGTCCTTCATATTCAACGCCTGGGCCGGGCCCTGGACGCCATAGCCGATGACGGCGATGACTTCGTTCTTGAGGACGCTGCGGGCTTTGGCGAGGGTGAATTCCTTGCGCGTGACAACGCGTTCCTTTACGCCGCCAAAATCAATAATTGCCATGATTCATGTTCTCCATTGCTGATTTTTCTGTGTTGAGATCCTTCACCCGTCTCGCGGGTTCCGGTTGGCCACGCCGTGTCATTTGCGAGGCATGGCCACTTTTCCCGTGCGGGTGATGTCGCGGATGCCGAACGGTTCTATCAAATCCAAAAACGCGCTGATCTTTGATTCGTTGCCCGTCAGTTCGACAGTGAGCGTCTTGTGGGCGACATCGACGATTTTCGCGCGAAAGATGTCGCAAATCTGCATCACCTCGGGGCGCGACTTCGTGTCGACGCCGACCTTGATGAGCACGAGTTCGCGGTCCACATACTCGCCGTCGCGGAAATCCTGCACCTTGATGATGTCGACGAGTTTGTTGAGTTGCTTGGTGACCTGCTCCAGAACGGTGTCGTCGCCTTTCACCACGATGGTCATGCGGGACTGGGTCGGGTCCTGCGTCGGGGCGACGTTGAGTGTGTCGATGTTGAAACCGCGACCGCTGAACAGCCCCGAGATGCGGGTCAACACGCCGAATTTGTTCTCGACCAAGACTGAAAGGGTATGCCTCATAAAGCGCCCAGCTTATACGGCAATCCCCGCCGTCAATCAACCTTCATTTGTCTTGCGGTGGACGAGCCACTGCCCCTACCATGCCCCATGCCTTTCAAAAGACTTGGACTTTCGGACGAGGTACTACGCGGTGTGCAAGCGGCAGGCTACGTCGAGCCGACACCGATTCAACTGCGCGGCATCCCGCTCATTTTAGCAGGCAAGGACATCATCGGCGCGGCGCAAACCGGCACGGGCAAGACCGCCGCGTTCGCCCTGCCGATCCTCACCCTCCTGAAGACGCACGGCAAATGCCGCTGCCTCGTGCTGGAGCCGACCCGCGAACTGGCCGCACAGGTGGAGACCGCCTTCCACGAGTACGGACGTTTCTCGAACATGAAGACGGCGGTCATCTTCGGTGGGGTCGGTTACGGCGAACAGAAGCAGGGATTGCAGCGCGGCGTGGACATCGTTGTCGCGACGCCGGGGCGGCTGCTGGATTTGCTGGGGCAGGGGTCGCTGCATTTGCGGGACGTGACTATGTTGGTGCTCGACGAGGTGGATCGCATGCTCGACATGGGGTTTCTTCCCGACGTGCGCAAGATCATCGACCGCT
>JBGPVO010000165.1:0-4648 GCA_041491705.1 Verrucomicrobiia bacterium | reverse complement strand
CCCGGCGAACACGATCGAGTACGCCACTTCGGTCCAACCCAGCCGCTTGATCCGCAAAACAGGTTTCAGCCGAGCAACCCCGATGAACGCCCGCGCCACAATCGGCGCGAACGCCAACAATACCCGGAATGAAATCACACTGCTTGACGCCAACGCAAGCAAGACGACCACGAGCCCTGCATGATAAGCCAGCATGGCTGCTCCATATCGCGCCCGGTCGACGAGACTCTCGAATGGTTGACGCCGAATCGCCGCCACGATGTGCATCTTGACGTAAAACACGCCGCTGGCGAAGTACAACACGTTCAGCAGCCATAGCCACCACGTCCGCGCATCCAGCGCACCGGTCGCCGCGTAACAGGCCGCGGGCGCCGTGAGTGTCAATCCACCCACTGCCAGCACTTGCATCACGACACTTCGCTCGGTTCTCCGAAACGCCAGCGGTGCGGCAATGACACCGAACAAAACGAGCCACCATAATTGCCAGAAGAACAAGAGCGGAAGCGCACACCCGAAACTCAGTCCGATAAGGATGCCCATCCACCGCAGGCTGCCTTTCAGGTAGCTTGTGCGCGCGATGTAGAAGCACAGCACGCTGCCAAGCTGCAACGCCACCTTGAGGTCGAACACGCCGGTCACGCCGATCGCTGTCGCGAACGGAATTAGTAGAATCCCCCATGCGCCGTGTTCGCGCGGCATGGGAGGTCTACCCGGCTCAAGGTTGGCTCCTGGCGTCGTCACCCGTCGGTCTCCGGCAGCTATCATACGAGATTCACATTACCACGCACTGCGATTCTCGCCGTTGACGCACGTCAATACATCTCACCGATGCTTTTTCCTTGTCGCGCGGCGCAAACCACCCTAGGAGTTTTCCAACATGAACTCGCTGTCGTGGGGCATTCTCGCCACTGGCAAGATCGCCGGTGTCTTCGCCAGGCACCTGGCTCAGTCCAGGACCGGCAAACTCGCGGCGGTGGGCAGTCGCTCGCAGGCGGACGCGGACAAGTTCGGCGCGCAGTTCCACGTGCCCCGATGCCACGGGAGTTGCGAAGCGTTGCTCGCCGACCCGACGGTGCAAGCTGTTTACATCTCCACACCCCATCCGTTTCACGCCGAATGGTGTCTTCGGGCCGCCGAAGCCGGCAAGCATATCCTCTGTGAAAAACCGCTGACAATGAACCATGCTGAGGCCGTGCAGGTCATTGAAATAGCGCGCCAACACGACGTCTTTCTCATGGAAGCGTTTGTCTATCGCCCGCATCCACAGACCGCAAAGCTGGTCGAACTCCTCCGCCAGAAGGTCATTGGCGATGTCCGCGTCATCCGCGCGTCCTTCGGCTTCCACATGAAATACGATCCCCACAGCCGCTTGTTCAGCAATGAACTGGGCGGCGGCGCCATTCTCGATGTGGGTTGTTATCCCGTGTCCATGTCGCGCCTCATCGCGGGCGCCGCCACGGGCACATCGTTCGTGGACCCGGTCGAGGTGAAAGGCTGTGGCCGCTTCGCGCCGACAGGTGTTGACTCTTGGGCCGTCGCTTCGTTGAGATTCCCCGGCGACATCCTCGCGTTGCTCGCCACCGGCATCGAGGTCCAGCAGGACAACGAAGTCCGCATCTTCGGCTCCGAAGGCAACATCTTCGTGCCATCACCGTGGCAGCCGTCCCGCAACGGCGGCACGTCAAAGATTTTCGTGGAACGCGACGACAAACCGTCCCAGGAAATCATTGTGGAATCATCGCAGCCGGTGTTCGCCATCGAGGCTGACCACGTTGCGGCGCACATCGAAAACCGCCAGTCGCCCGCGATGAGCTGGGACGACACCCTCGGCAACATGCGAACGCTGGACCAGTGGCGCGAGTCCATCGGGCTGGTCTACGATTCCGAGAAGCGCGAGAAGTAGCTGCTGGCTCCGGTCGATCTCAGACGCGCAGCATGGTCAGCATCATCTTGAATCGGCTGACGGCTTTCAACGCATGGGGCTTTCGGGCCGGCATCAAGATGGTCTCGCCGGCGCGCACGCAATGACGTTTGCCGGCGATGGCGATCTCCGCTTCGCCATCGAGCACTTGGACGAGCGCATCGAACGGCGCGGTGTGCTCGCTCAAGCCTTGTCCCGCGTCGAAGGCGAACAGCGTTACTGAACCCGCTTTCCCTCGGAGCACTTCGCGACTCACGACCGCGCCATTCTGGTAGTCCACTTGTTCGGCCAACCTTGCGGGCTGCGTTTCGAGCACACTTGGTTCCCGTGTCTTTACTGTTCGTCTCATTTCAAGTGCCCTTGGTTCCCCAATGTCAATCCTTGTGCTCGTCGCCGTGCTCGGTTTCTGGATAATGGCCATGGGCCGCACTGTGAGCCGCCTGATGAAGCCCCTCGACATAGTGGACATAGGTGACATACGCCTCCACGAATTCGCGTCCCGCATCCACGCTGTCGTCGGCGCGTTTCTTCGCATCCAACGCACGGGCGAACCGCTGGCGAATTCCTGCGCCAACATCGTCAGTGACCTCTTTCACCAGCGCATCAGCCGACCCGCTCTCCAACGCCTTGTCCGCTGCCGCCACCGCCGGCTCGACCGTGCCCGCGGGTTTTAACCCCGTGTACGGCGCGCCTTCGCCTGCGCGGTGAATCCGCACGAGCGTCTCGTAGAAATAACGGTCAGCCAACTCCCTGGCCTGCGCGCTTTGTTTGCGCACCGCGAGCACGCGCTTGAATACATCACGGATTTCCGCCTCGTGCTCCTTCTTCACCCATTTGAGGACGGGGGTAACATCGTTCTTTTCGAGTGCCGCCTGGGCGGCGGCGATGACCGGACCATTCATCGTATCGCAGTGCGCACGGGCTTCGACACACGTAAGCAGCGTCAGGACAATACAGGGCAATGCCGTTCGGAGAACAAACTGCAGCTTGTTCATAAACTCCTCCTCAAACGGGGTGGCACGAAGACACTACACCTGCCAGTTCCCATCTGCAAGGTTCACGGCGCATCACGCTTCGTAACCGACCAGCCCGTCTTCAAGCCGACCACAAACCAGCCCAGCGTGACGGCGCCAACGGCGAAGATGGAGTCGCCGATGACACGCATCCAACGCAGCCTGTTCATCAGACCGGTCTGCAAAAACTCCGCCGAGCGCGCGTACCACATGCCGTGCTCCACGCTGGCGAGCGTCTGCAGAAAGCCGATCGGCAGCAAGCTTAACAGCACCATGAGGGCGAGCCCAATGTTGATCGCCCAAAACGAAAACCGGAGCGCGCCGGTGCGCCACGTCTGTTGTGTCGCCAGGCCGCGCAGGCAGAACAGCATCAAGCCAATCCCGAGCATCCCGTACACGCCGAACAGGGCCGTGTGGGCATGCACGGGCGTCGTGTTCAATCCCTGCATGTAGTACAGCGCGATTGGGGGATTGATGAAGAAACCGAACAACCCCGCGCCAACGAGATTCCAAAAGCCGACCGCGACGAAGAAGTAAATCGGCCACTCGTAGGCGCGCACCCAATCGCGCGCCCGACTCAGTGTCAAGTTTCCGTACGCCTCGAACCCGATCAGCACCAACGGCACGACTTCCATCGCGCTGAACGTCGCCCCCAACGCCAGCACCGACGTCGGGGTCCCGCTGAAGTAGAGGTGATGGAACGTGCCAACGATCCCGCCCGATAGGAAGATCACCGTCGAGAACAAGACCCCGCGCGTGGCCGACGACACGCGCAGTAGTCCCATGCGCACAAACAGAAACGCAATCACAACGGTCGCGAACACCTCGAAGAACCCTTCCACCCACAGGTGCACGACCCACCACCGCCAATACTCGGCGATGGCGAGATGCGTTTGGCGGTGCCACATCAGTCCTGCGCCGTAGAACATCGCGATCGCCAGCGACGAAATCAGGAACAGCGCCAGCAAATGTTTGCTCTCGGTGGGCTTCTTCAAGATTGGCCAAAGCGATCTCCCCATGAGAAACAGCCACAAGAACAATCCGACAAACAGAAACAACTGCCAGAACCTGCCGAGGTCGACGTACTCGTAGCCCTGATGGCCAAACCAGAAGTTCGCTTCGAACCCAAGTTTCTGCTGCACCCCAAGCCATTGCCCAAACATCGAGCCAGCCACGATCAATAGCAGACAAATGAACAGAAAATTCACACCGGCGCACTGCCCTTTGGGTTCGTAACCCGATACCGCCGGCGCCACGAACAACCCGGTCGCCAACCATGCTGTCGCAATCCAGAAGATCCCCAACTGCGTATGCCAGGTGCGCGTGACCGCATACGGCAGCCACTTGCTGAGGGGAATTCCGTAAAACCCGTCGCCCTCCACGCCGTAGTGTGCCGTCACTGCGCCCAAACCGACCTGCACCACGACCAACGCCGCGACCACCCAAAAGTATTTCAACGTCGCGCGCATCGATGGCGTCGGTGATAACCCGAGCAGCGGATCTTTCTCCGGGAGTGTCTCGGCTGGCCCCTCTTCACTTCGCTCGGTTGCCATGTGCCATGCCAGGGCCCCAATACCCGCCAGCAACAGCACGAAGCTGATCACCGACCACACAACAATCAAGCCGCTTGGTCTGTTGTCGATCAACGGCTCGGGTGGCCAGTTCTGTGTGTATGTGATCGTGGCGCTGGGCCGCTCCGTGGCGCACGCCCATG
>JBGPVO010000164.1:0-4654 GCA_041491705.1 Verrucomicrobiia bacterium | reverse complement strand
GTGAATGTTGGCCTTGATCGCGTCATTCGCGAGCTTGAGGATGCCCGGCACGCTGCGGTAGTTGACCTCGATCTTGAACGTGCGCGCACTCGGATAACGCGCCGGAAAACCAAGAATGTTGCGGTAGTTCGCGCCGCGCCACGAATAAATCGACTGCGCGTCGTCACCGACGACCATCAGGTTGCGATGGACCGTCGCGATGGCATCGATCAAGTCCGCCTGGATTTTGTTCGTGTCCTGGTATTCGTCCACCAGCACGTGCAGGAATTGTTCGCGGTAGTGCGCCGCGACTTCGCCGTGCTCCTGAAACAGCCGCAGCGCGTTCACGAGCAAGTCGTCGTAGTCCATCGCATTGGCCTTGAGCTTGCGGTCGCGATACACCTCGCGCAGCGTCTTGATCGGGCCCGCGAGATGTGAGAAGTAATCGTATTGCTCGGCCAACACCTGTTCGATGGAGCGCTCGGTGTTGACGGCGAGCGAGTAAATCTCCGCCAGCACATCGCCTTTCGGGAATCGCTCCTGCCGGGTGTCGATGCCCGCCTCGGTGATGCACGCATCGAGCATGTCCTTGGAGTCTTCACGGTCGAGGATGGTGAAATCGTTGCCGAACCCGAGGAGCTTGGCGTGGCGGCGCAACATGCGGTTGCCGACGTGATGGAACGTCCCGCCCCAGATCGCGGAGATGTCGGTGGGCAACAGGCTCTCGACGCGGCGCAGCATTTCCCGCGCGGCCTTGTTGGTGAACGTCAGCAGCAGGATCCGCCCCGGCGGCACGCCGTGCTCGACCAGCCACGCCACGCGATAAGTCAGCGTGCGCGTCTTGCCGCTGCCGGCGCCGGCGATGACCAGCATCGGCCCGGAGTTCACGGTGCCGTCGGCGCCCGTGGCCGTGACCGCAGAGAGTTGCTGGTCGTTCAACTCCGCGCGGTAGTCGATGTGAAGGTCCCGCGACCCGTGCGCAGGCTTCAAGATGTACTCGTGAGCCATCGGGAGAATTCTTGCCCGTTACTTCTTCATTGCCAGCCAAAAAACGACGACGGCCACCAGGCTGAGAACGGCCAGCATCCCGGCCGGCATGAACCGGCGCTTCTTGGCGTAGCGAATCGCAAACAGCACCACCAGCACCAGCGCGATGATCTCCGCCGCCACGATACTGTTCCCCGAGCCGCACCAGACGCCGTACCCGCTGGCCAGCAACCCCAGTCCGAAACCCACGCCCGAAAGCAGCGACGCTTTGCTGCCCACCTTCACATATCCCATGATGCCCCCCAGGATCATGATGACGCCATACACCCAAACCTCGATCGCCGTATTTTGCATGGCGCGCACCGTACTCGATAGACGCGGGTTTTGTCCAGAGCCGGTCGAGTGCCGCGCGCAATTTCTTTACTTGCACCAGCGCAAGCGGTTCTGTTATATGAATACGGCATCAAACTTGCAGCAGTTTGACCGCAACAACAAGGAGATGGTTTCATGAGTTACTTGAGAATGAAGAGCTTGCTCGCCTGTATATTGGCACTCGGACTCAGTTTCTACGCCTGGGGATCTTTTGCACAAAACATCGTTGCCCGCAGTCAGCTCCGACGCACCGTGGATCCCTCGCCGCGCGTTGCGTTCGGAACGGTGCTGATGAAGATAGATGCGAATGGCAAGGAAACCTTTCAGGTCAACGTTAAGGGAGTGGGACAAGACAACCTTGGTCAGTTCCTTTTCTTAGAACCCTCTTATACGACCAACGTTGCCCCTGCCTTGGATTTGGCCCCGCTGAACCGCATCAACTTCAAGCATGGCAATTGGTCGCGGACACTTGTTGGTGTAGGCCAGGCACCGGCAGACTTCCTTCCGTTCTTCGACAGCTTGGCGGATGTCGGCGGCAACGAAATTACTGTCGCCCTACCCCACATCCCCGATGTTACTACGATCTTCACAAACATCAACGCTGGCGTGACCAACATTTCTGAGGGTGTGACAAATGTTGTCGGTAATACAACCAACATCATCAACGGTATCGTAGAACCAAATCCGGGCCAAGTCGGCGAAGTCTTGGCAGTCCTCTGGGCACCAACGTACGGGTTGAACGCAAAACCGAGCACGTTGAGCTACCACCGACGAGGCACGTTGGCAGCAGTTGGCGATGGCAGTCCGAACGCAAGGGGGACCGTGAAGATCCGCTTCGATGGAAGTACCGGTCGTTCCGTGTTAGACGTGAGGGCAGTGAATTTGACGCGCGGACAGGAGTACACCGTTTTTGTTGCCAATACTACAAACCAAGACACGACGGTCATGATCCCGGTCGACAAAATGACGCAGAAAAACCTCGGTTCCACCGCCAGATTCTTCCGCGACACTCAATTCGCTGATCCGCTGCCACAAATCGGCGACCCGCAGCCACAGCAAGCCCGCGACGTCGGCGATCTTTCCGGTCACGCCATAGAGATTCGAGATGCCTTTGACTTCGTGCATCTGGCAGGTGTGATTCCCTAGCGACAATTGACATACTAGTTGATTTGCGGCAGGGCGGCTCGTTTTATGAGCCGCCCTGTTCGTTTCGACCGAAGGCAAACGAAAAATCCTCGACATACCCGCCACGAAAGTGGTTTGCTCGCCGGTGGAAGGATTGAGGGAAACGGTCATGACAAATCTCCGCACTCTGGCCACGATTGCGCTTATCGGGTTGTTGGGTCGTTACTGTGATGCCGCTGCTACGAAGGGCATTACGCCGACGGTGTTGTTCAACTTTGCCGGCGGAACCGACGGTGGGCTGCCGCAGACATGGCTGATTCAGGGCATCGACGGGAACTTCTACGGGACGGCGTCACAAGGGGGCGCGGGCGGCACGGGCACCGTGTTCCGGTTTACCTCCGCGGGAACTTTGACCACGTTGTACAGCTTCACGGGTGGCGCCGACGGGGCAACTCCGGTAGTGGGCTTGGTGCAGGGTATCGACAGCAATTTCTACGGGACGACGTCGCGGGGAGGCGCCAGCGACACGGGCACCGTGTTCCAGATCACCTCGGCAGGAACGTTAACCACGCTGTATAGCTTTACCGGCGGCGCGGACGGCGGCCTCCCGCTGGCAGGGCTCGTTCAGGGCATCGACGGCAATTTCTATGGGACGACGTCACAAGGCGGCGCCAGCGGCACGGGCACCGTGTTCCAGATCACCTCGGCAGGAACGTTGACCACGCTGTACAGCTTTACCGGGGGAGGTACGGATGGCGCGACCCCAGAGGCAGGCTTGGTGCAGGGTACCGACAGCAATTTCTACGGGACGACCTTCCTGGGGGGAACGAACAATGACGGCACCGTATTCCAGATCAGTTCCAACAGCGTGATAGCGACCCTCCATCAGTTCGACAGGAGGACTGATGGCAAGAACCCCGAGGCGACGCTCGTCCAGGGCAATGACGGCTATTTCTACGGGACGACCTATGCCGGCGGGGCGCACAACGATGGCACGATCTTCAAGATCAGCTCGGCGGGCACGTTCAGCACGCTCTTTCACTTTGCCGGGACTGACGGGAGCAACCCGCGCGCGGCGCTAATTCAGGCGGCGGATGGCTTCTTCTACGGGACAACATTCCTCGGGGGCTTCAGGCTTGGCACGCTGTTCCAGGTCAACTCGAATGGCGTGCTCAGAACTCTGTACAACTTTGCCGGTGGCACGGACGGTGGCGCTCCCTATGCCGGGCTGATCGAAGCCGCTGATGGATATTTCTACGGGACGACCGGCTTTGGAGGGATGGGCCTGCATGGCACCATCTTTAGATTCAACGCGTTTCCGGGCGGAACATACAGCGGCCTTGCCATCCAGACCAACGCCCCCTCGGCTGCCAGTTCCGGCTTTCTCAGCCTCAAGCTGACCGATACCGGGTCGTTTACAGCGAAGCTTACAATGGGGGGCGTTCCATCCAGCCTCCGCGGGCAGTTCGATGTGCGTGGCAACACGACGAATGACATCACGCGCGGCAACCTGAATCCGTTGGAGGTCATCATGCACCTTGACAGGAGCGGCGGGAGCAACGAGATCAAGGGAGTGGTGTCCGATGGAGTGTTCACGTCCCAGCTTCTGGCCGATCCCGCCGGGGTGTTCAGCAAGACGAGCCCTACGAATCCGTGTCCTGTGGCGGGACAGTACACGTTCAACCTGCCGCCCGCTGACACGAACGACACGACGGTCCCGCAGGGTTTCGGGTACGGAACCTTGAAGGTGTCAACTCTTGGCAAGGGAAGCCTCCGCGGCGTCCTCGGCGATGGAACGAAAATCAAGGCGGACGTTCCCATTTCGGCGTTCAGCACGTTCCCGTTTTACAACGCCCTCTACCAGAAGAAACAAGGCGCTGTCATTGGTTTGATCACGCTCTCCACGAACGCCGCATCCACCAACGCCACAATTGACGCCTCCGTGGATTGGTTCAAACCGGCGGTCACGAATGCCCACTTCTATCCAGCCGGCTTCGCGACCACGGTCGCGTTGAATGGCGCGAATTACGTGTCACCGTCTCACGGCGGGCCGTCAGTCGCGGGAAGCGGGCAGTTGACCTTGGGCGGCGGCAACATGCCGAGCAATCTCGTCAAGAGTGTGGTAATCAGTTCCAACGGCGCCGTTACGGTCTCTCCACCCGACAGCGATCAACTGATCCTGGTGATTCTG
>JBGPVO010000163.1:0-4673 GCA_041491705.1 Verrucomicrobiia bacterium | reverse complement strand
GGCATCAACATGGCGATCCTTTCGCAGGCGCAAGGCATCGGATTTGCGGTGCCGGCCAAGCGCGTCGCCGATCTCCTCGCGACATGGTTTACGCCGGAAAAGCGCGCCCGTCTCTGGCTCGGGCTGAGGTTCAACCGCGTGGAACGAGCGATTGTCGTGGCCGACGTGCAGGATGACAGCCCCGCCGCGAAATCGGGAATGCAGAAGAACGACCGGGTGGTCGCGGTCGATGGTCAGGAGTTCCACGATGTGTTGCGTCTGGAGCGCGCGCTGATCCACAAAAAGGCCGGCGACGTGGTGAAGTTCGATGTCGAGCGGAGCGGCGCGACCAGATCGGTTTCCATAACACTGGCGGGTCTGCCGAAATTGTCAGCGGCGAATTTGATGCTCAATAGGTTTGGGGTGCAGGTGCAACCACTCACGCGTGATCTGGCGGAGGCATTGGGTATTTCTCTCATCCAGGGATTGCTCGTGGCGAACGTGGAGCAGAACAGTCCCGCCGCCAAGGCCGGTTTCCAGAGAAAGATGGTCATCACACAGGTCGGCGGGGAGGAAATCACGTCGATGGATCGGCTGGCCGAACAGCTGGCTGATGTGAAAAAAGACGACATGGTGAGCATGTCGGTGATCGTTACCGAAAGACGCGGCAACGTCATCCTCCAGCAAACGGCAAATGTCTCGCTGAAAGCTCGTTAGCCACGCGCCATTACTGGCACATGCATTGCTTTTAAGGGATGCACGATGAGCCAGCATTTCGCCAAACTCGTGTGTGCGTGGGGTGTTCTCTGCGTCTTCGGCTGCGCCCAGCAAAAAGTCGAAGAATCCGCAAAGCCTTTCGAAATCACGCTCCAATCGGGAGATGCGCCTGTGGCCGGCGTTCCTGTCAAGATCATCGACGAACCGTCCGCCGTCAGGGCAATCGTTACGCTGGCCTTGCGTGAAGACGCCAAGAACAGCCTTCCGACAGCGCTCGACAACATTTTCTTTGAGGACCTCAATCCGGGCAGCGGTACGGATGTAGGTAAGACCGACCGCAATGGAAAGGTCGCCATCAACCGCCTTCGCGCCCAACACTTCGTCATCGCCCGGGATGGTCAACATCTGTGGGCTGCGCCCGCGAGTGCGGCGCGTGATCGGAAGCTGCAGTTGGCGCGCGTCGATTCAAGCGGGCGGCACGCCCTCGATTTGCTGGCTGCGCAGCCGGTCGTGTTGAGCGCGCTGACTGACGCCGCTCTGGACCTGATCCGCCATGAAAAACCCGATCAAGCGCGCGCCATCGCCCGCTTTGTGGGGTCGGATACGCTGCTGACCAGGATCGATCGTGAAGAGGGTGTCGTTCTACTGTTCGAAGCCCGGCATGCGGCTGACCAGAAGAAGTACGACGTGGCACGCCAGCTTGCGGCGCGAGCGGACACCTTGGTTCCGAATCAACCAGAGACGAAAGAATTTCTACGGAAAATCGTGGTCGAGTACGGTGGGGAGTTGCGCACGCTGGCGGGACACAAGGGCATGGTCACCAGTGTCGCGTACAGCCCGGACAGCAAGTATGTGCTCAGCGGCGGCGAAGACCGGACGCTCAAGCTGTGGGACGCCGCGAGCGGCAAGGAAGTCCGCACGTTCGCCGGTCACCGCGGTAGCGTCACGAGCGTGGCATTCAGTCCCGACGGGAGGTTCGCCCTGAGCGGGAGCAGCGACAGCACGTTGCGGCTGTGGGAAGTCGCTTCGGGGCGCGAGTTACACGCGACCGAAGGTCTGGGCTGGAAAATCACCTGTGTGGCGTTCAGCCCTGACGGGAAATTCGTCGCCAGTGCCGCCGACGACAACCAAATCAAGCTCTGGCAGTTGCCGAAAGTGGAGCCAGTGCGCAATTTCGCGGGACACGGCTGGCGCGTGACGAGCGTGGCGTTCAGCCCGGACGGAAATCTTTCATTGAGCGCGAGTGACGACGATTCCGTGAAGCTGTGGGATGTGGCGAAGGGGCAGGAGGTGCGCTCGTTCCGCAACGGATTGGCTGAGGTCGCGTGCGTGGCGTTCAGTCCCGATGGCCGATTTGGCCTGAGCGGCGGCAAGGACAAGGCCGTGAAACTGTGGAACCTCGGCAACGGACGGGAAATCCAGCGGTTCGATGGTCACACCCAACCGGTCCGGGGCGTGGCGTTCACCGGTGACGGACGCTTTGCGGTGAGCGCGAGCGACGACGGCACGATCAAGGTGTGGGACCCGAACACGGGGAAGGAACTACGCACGTTCACCGGACACACGGCAGCGGTCACGGGCGTGGCCATGAGTCCCGACGGTCACAACTTCGCCACCGCCAGCGCCGACGGCACCGTCAAAGTCTGGCAACTGCCACGCCAAGTCTGGCCGCCCATCGAACAGGTTAAGAAGTAACCCTCCTCCAAATTGTTGCGATGCGCTAAACGACAGGCGGCCAGCCTGTCCCTTCTATTCTTCCGAATCCAGCCCAATGGGCACGCCTGTTCGCTCGTGGCTTTGAACATTCCGCCGCTTGCCAAGGTCTATGCCGATGTGCTAGAAACTGTGGCGCTTTCCCGTTTGACGAAGCAAAGGAGGAAGGAAGTCGCAGGAGGTTCGAGCATTTCTAGCGGTGCCATGCAACCGATGATCAAAGTGGAAGACCTGACGAAGCGTTTCGCGGGCGTGACCGCGCTCAACGGCGTTTCGTTCGAGGTGCAGCGCGGCGAGATCGTCGGCTTTCTCGGCCCCAACGGCGCGGGCAAGAGCACGACCATGCGGATCCTGACCGGATTCATTCCGGCGTCGTCAGGGCGTGTCGAAGTGGCGGGGCTGGATGTGTTCGAGAACTCGCTCGAGGTGCGGGAACGCGTGGGCTACATGCCCGAAAACAATCCGCTGTACACGGACATGCGGGTGAGCGAATACCTGAAGTTTCGCGCGAAATTGAAGGGCGTGCCGCGGTCCGAACGCAAGGAACGCATCCCCGAAGTGATGGAGTTGTGCGGCATCAAGGATGTGTCGCACCGGATCATCGGCCAACTTTCGAAAGGCTATCGCCAGCGTGTCGGGCTGGCGGATGCCTTGCTGGCCGAGCCTGACCTGCTGATCCTGGATGAACCGACCATCGGTCTCGATCCCGTGCAGATTCGCCAGGTCCGCCAGCTCATCAAGGACCTCGGCAAACAGCATACCATTTTGCTGTCGACGCACATCCTGCCGGAAGTCGAGATGACCTGCAACCGCGTCATCATCATTCACCACGGACGCATCCTGGCTTCGGATACCCCCGAGAATTTGATGAAGACGCTGAATGCCGGCGGCCTGATTCAGGTCGAAGTGCGCGGGCCCGGCTCGGAAGTGCAGGCGAAATTGCGCGCCGTCGAGAACGTGGAATCGCTCAGCGCCCGGGTGCTCGACGATGGCTGCGTGCGGGTGATGGTGACACCGAAATTGGGGACCGACCCGCGTGAGAAGATTTACCAGGCCGTGGCAGGGAACGGGTGGACGTTGCGGGAATTGACGCACACACGGACGACGCTGGAGGACATCTTCGTGCAAATCACCCGCGAAGAGGACGAGGCCGAGGAAGAGCGGCGCGAACAGCGGAGGAGTGTGCTGCGATGACGAACGTGCCGACGTTGTTGCGTCGAGAGCTGAACGCGTATTTCGCATCCATCCTGGGGTACGTGGTGCTGATGCTGTTTTTGATCGTCATGGGAGTCACATTCTGGGTCATTGTGTCTTTCTTGAGCCAGCGGCCAACCCAACTGACCGTGATGGAAATCATGTTCAGCATGTTTTGGCTCCCGTCATTATTCGTCATACCGGCGATCACCATGCGGTTGTTGGCCGAGGAGAAACGCGCGGGCACGTTGGAGATGTTGATGACCGCGCCCGTGACCGACTTCGAGGTCGTCTTGGCCAAGTACCTTGGCGCGGTAGTGCTCTACAGCTTGATGTGGGGATTGACGGGTTTGTACGTGCTCATCCTGCGGCATTTCTCAGGAGGACAAACGGCGCTTGACCTCGGACCCATCGCCAGCGGCTACCTCGGGGTACTCGTCATCAGCCAGTTCTTGATCGCCATCGGGGTTTTGGCGTCGTCCCTGACGAACAGTCAGGTCACCGCGGCGCTCATCTCATTCGCCGCCCTGTTCCTCATCCTCATCGTGTTGGGAATGTGGATGACGCATCTATTTCCGGGCGGAAGCATGGAGCGCTGGATACATTTTCTTTCAGCCTCTGACCACATGGAAGATTTTCAACGCGGCATTGTGGATGTGCGTCCCTTGGTGTTGTACCTGAGCGGGACAGCGCTGGCGTTGTTCATCACGACGCGCGTGGTCGAATCGAGAAAGTGGAGGTAGCCGCGGTGGCCAGCGAGTCCCCATCCAACAATAAACCTCCGACACTGCGGCGACGGCGGCTGGTCGTTGGCGCGAACGTGCTCATCCAAATCGTGGCGGCGCTGGCCCTGGTCGTCATGGTCAACTGGCTGGCGTCGCGACATTATATGCGCTTCGATTGGACGAAGTCGGGTTACTACAAGCTTGCCGAGAAGACCAAACAGATGCTCACCGCGTTGAAAGAGCCCGTCGACGTGGTCGTCTTCCTGCCGGAGTCCGGTCGTCACGAATACGTCCAGAAAGTCTTGGAAGATGTTCGCGACCTGCTGAAGGAGTTTCAATTTTACG
>JBGPVO010000162.1:0-4683 GCA_041491705.1 Verrucomicrobiia bacterium | reverse complement strand
GATTTGCGGTGGCGCGCTGTTACTGGCGACGTCGGGAATCGCGGGTGAATGGACGCGGTTGGGACAGACACACATCTCGCTGCGGTCGGCGCTCGCGCTCGGGTATCTCATCGTGTTCGGCGCGCTGGTCGCGTTCACCGCCTATGTGTGGCTGTTGCGCGTGACGACCACCGCGCGCGTGTCCACGTATGCCTACGTCAACCCGCTGATCGCAGTCTATCTCGGTTGGGCGCTGGCGGGAGAACCCATCACGCTGCGCACAATCCTGGCGGCCGTGGCCATCATTGTGGCCGTGGTGATCATCATTTCGCACCCGACCGCGGAACCGGAGCAGGCGCCTTGCGAGCCTGCGTGAGTTGATCGGACAGTGTCTTCAGCACGGCGTCACGCACCAGCGCGTCGTCCTTCGCGTAGAACTGCCTCGCCAACGCGAGCGCGTGACGGTCGCCCAGCTTCGCCAGCGCTTCCAGAACGTGCGGTTGTGCGCGCGGCGACGCCTTCGTGAACGCGGAACGCAACGGGCCGATGCTGGGTTTGCCCAAAACCACCAGAGCGTCTTCGGCGGCGTAGCTCACGTCCCACATTTCGTCTCCCAGTACGGCGATCAATTTCGGAATTGCGTGTGTGTCGCCGATTCGGCCAAGGGCTTGCGCCGCGCGCAGTCGCACAAGCTCTTGTGGATTGTCGAGCGCGACCATGGCGGGCTTGAACGACTCGCGGGCGCGCAGGTGTCCGAGTGTGTAGAACGCCACCGTGCGGGTCTTGGTGCGGTCAATCAAGGGCAACACGTGCGGGATTGCAGCCCGCGCCTTTTCGTTGAACCGCGCCAGAAAATAACAGCAGAGACGGGCGACTTCGTCATTCCTGGCCCTGTCAATACCGTCGATCAGCATGGGCACGGCGTTCGTGCCCAGATGGTCAACCAGGTCCTCGACCTTCACCCGCACGAGAACTTCCGGGCTATCCAACCGTGTCAGCAGATACGGCAACGCTTCGGCGGCGCGCTTCTTCAATTCGTCCGCTGCTGCCGCCGCATCAGGCTTGTCGCTAATCGCCCGGCGCAACAAATGTTCGATGGGATTGCTCGGATCGACAGGTTCGATGGCGTAGAGCCGCTTCTGTGCAGCGCCGCTCGTTGCCCTCACGTTGTCAAAATCTGCGTTTCGCGGAGGCGCAGCTGCGTCAGCTGTCTGGATTTCGCAGTCCAATCCCGCGCCGTACAGCGGCTTGAGCCACATGGCATTGTTTCTCTGCCCCTGTGAGTAGTTGTCCTCGCCACTGAGGTCGAGCATCAGCGCGACCGAGCCGTACTCGCGCTTGTCGCCATCGTGGCCGGCTGCTTGCGATTGTCTGGGGTCAGTGCCCGTGTAAACATCGTTGCCCGAACGGTCCAACAGCATCGCGAATGAGTTGTTGATCGCGGAACCTTGCGCCGTGGTATCGCCCGAGTACTTGTCGTCGCCCGCGCAGTCGATGAGCATCCCGACTGCGTAATCGTGCGCCGCACCCTGGCAAATGTGGCCCGCGGTGTAGGTGTCATTGCCACTCCAATCAATCAGCGCACCGCTGCTGAGATGAATGCCCGCGCCCTGGCAGTATTGATACGCGTCGTAGGTGTCGTTCCCTTCCGCATCGAGCAGCAGTCCGACTGAATACCAGTAGCTGGCCCCCTGTCCGTACACATCCGCGACATAATGGTCGTCACCCTTCAAATCGCACAGGATACCGATTCCGCCGCCCGCAAAGGGCCGCATCCCGTATCCGAAACCTTGGGACAGTGAGAAATAGTGGTTCGGAAGCCAGCTGCACGCATATTTCCCGCCCGACACATAGGAATCATTCCCACTTTCGTCCAGCAACACTCCGATCCCACTGGTACCCCCAAATCCTTGGGCCATTTGGGACGCCTTGTATCTTGTGTCGCCGCCGCGCTGCCACAAGATGCCGGCTCCGAACATTCCCGCGCCCTGGCAAAACGTGTCGGCCTCGAACGTCTGGTTCCCCTGCCCCGTCATCAGCAATCCGCAACCGAAGAAGCCGGCACCCTGCGACAAATGCTTCGCTTGAAACGTACAATTACTGCCCAGCGCGGCGAGGATCCCGATGCCGAACACGCCCGAGCCTTGCGAAAAACTGCGACGCGAAATGAATTGGTCGTTGCCGCCGAGATCGATCACGATGGAAATGGGACGTCCAACCAACCCATTCGCTCCGCCCGCAGAATTCACGTACGTATCATCCCCACCCGTGTCGATAATCAGGAACGCTTCGTTGGTGTACACATTGTGCCCTGCCCCGCCAATGATGATCTTACCGAGCCGCGTGTCGGTCTCGAACTGGAATTCCTTGCGCATGGCAGGGTCGTCTTTCGCCTCCTGCAAAATGGCGATCGCTTTGTCGATCGCACTGGCCAGTTGTTCAACAGCATCGAAAAGGAAGGCCCGATTGAAGCCATCGCTTGCTTTAAGAATCGAATTAGCCAATTCGTCGTCTTGAAGTTCCAACTCTGCATCGCGACGCAACATGGAGCGGATCTCATCCGTCTTAATCCCGAGACTGTCCCATGATTCAAGTTCAGTCTTGTCCTTGTCCAGACCGAGGTTCTCAATGGCAAATGCAGAAAACGTCTTGGTCTGATCGGACGGAAGCGACATCGACAGAGCTTGCTTGGTGTATGAGGCCTTCTCGACAATGATTTCGACCGCACGTGATACCGCAGGAGGCAAATTGGTCAGGAAGACAGGGTCAATTTCGACCCTTGAATACTCAATCGATATTGGTGCCGGTGGTCTTTCGAGTTGCACCTCTGAAAACCACGTCAACGACTCCAGCGACCTGATTGCCCGAAGTTTGGACATCACCGACTGGCCACAGGCAGGTAATGCAAGCGGCTGTTGGAGAAATGTTCGCGCCTTCTGGAGGATCAGTTCTGATTCTACGTTGGTCTTCGAGAATGAAAGATCGTGCGGCGTCATCTTGAGGGCGCGCAAGGCAAGGTCGATCGCGTGCTCGTCCGTCGCGCCGAGGGCAGGAAGAGATTCACCACGAAGCCACGAAGGGCACAAAGCCAGCAGACAAACGACGATCATGCTTCGAAAAATGCGGATCACGAATCAGGAATAGCGGATACTCAACGGCGAGTCACGAAAATCTGTCTTCGGTCCACGGGTCGGCGGTGTTGGAATAGCCGCGAACCTCCCAGAAACCGGGGTGGTCTTGCGGCAGGAAAATGATGTCCTTTACCCACTTCGCGCCTTTCCAGGCATAGACTTTCGAAACGACCACGCGCACCGGTCCGCCGTGTTCGCGTTCGATGGGTTGGCCTTCCCAGTGATGAACGATGAGAGCGTCGCCGAGCGCGACATCGAGCGGAAGATTCGTTGAATAGCCATCGTAGCCGGTGAAGAGGACAAAGCGCGCTTCGGGTTTCGGTTTCACGAGATCGCAGATGGCCTTAAACTCAACACCGTTCCAACGGTTATCGAATCGGCTCCACGTCGTCACGCAATGAAAATCGGCAACTTTCTCAACCTGCGGCAACGCCATGAAATCCTGCCACGTAAGCAGCTTCGGGTTCCCGACAAGTCCCTCGATGTTCAGCGACCATTTGTCGAGAGGGATTTCCGGTTGAATGCCGAGATCGAGCACCGGCCAATCTTTCACCTCGTGCTGGCCCGGTGGCAGCCGATTGCGAGTCGGAGGAACAACGCGCGGCTTGCCGCGCCCCGCCTCCGCGATGCGCACTTTCCCTTTGACAAGGCGCTCGTTGACTTCGTCCATATCGAGTTTACGGTACACAAATCAGATGCTGGATGCTAGATTTGGATTCTGGTGGCGTTGGCGCGAACTGTCAGTTGACGATGGCGTGATCGAATGTGGAGGTCGCAATGAAAGCAATCGCGGTGTTCCCCGGCAAACGCGAGATCCGGCTGGTTGATCATCCCGAACCGAAGATCTCCACGCCCACCGACGTGAAGCTGCGCATCCTCGAGGTTGGTGTTTGCGGGACGGACAAAGAAATCTGCGCGTTTGAGTACGGCACGCCACCCGACGGCAGCGAGTATCTCGTCATCGGCCACGAATCGCTCGGCGAGGTTGTCGAGGTCGGCAATAGGGTTTCACGCGTGAAGATTGGCGATCTCGTCGTGCCCATGGTGCGGCGTCCCTGCCCGCACGATACCTGCCTGGCGTGCCGCAGCGGCCGCCAGGATTTTTGTTACACCGGCGATTTCACCGAGCGCGGCATCAAAATGCAGCACGGATTCATGACGGAGTTCATCGTGGACGATGAGCAATACATGAACGTCGTGCCGCGCGAGTTGCGCGAGGTGGCCGTGTTGGTTGAGCCATTGACGATCGCCGAGAAAGGGCTGACGCAACTGTGGCAGGTGCAACAGCGTTTGCCGTGGGCTTGTCCGCTCGAACCGGGCCAGCCGGCGGCGTATTGTCATCGCGCGGTCGTTCTTGGCGCCGGGCCGGTCGGCCTGTTGGGGGCAATGGTGCTGGCCAACGAGGGTTTTGAGACATTTGTTTATTCCCAGGAACCAAAACCCGGTGCGAAATCCGATCTCGTCGAACTGATCGGCGCGACGTATGTGTCTGGCCAAGACACCTCGTTGGAACAATTGGCGGCGCTGGTCGGCAACATCGATCTGGTGTACGAAGCCACGGGCGCCGCCAGCG
>JBGPVO010000161.1:0-4690 GCA_041491705.1 Verrucomicrobiia bacterium | reverse complement strand
TGCCACCCACTTGCAAGATCGAGTTGGTGATCGTCGCCGCGCTGCCGTTGGTGAGACTGCAGGAATTCAAAACGTGCAAGGGCGTGCTCGCGCCCGCGTTGAGGACCGACAACGTGTTCGTCGCGCCGCCCGGTGCGCCGACGGTCAGATTGCTGATGGTCATCGTGAACGGGAAGCTACCGGCCGTGGTGCTGTCGATCGTGACGGTCTTGGAGTTGGCGTTGGTGATCAAGGTGGCCGCCAGCCCGATGTACGGCGCCGCGCCCAGCGACCAGTTGGTGGAGACCTCCCATTTCCCGCTGACGCTGTTGGTCCAACTGTTGGTGCTCCCGACCGCGATCACCATCCGACATTGGCTGAACTCCGTCGTGCCGCCACCGGTCGCGGTGATGAACAGGCCGGGCGGCACCGCCTGCGGGACCGTGGCGGTGAAGTTGCCGCCCGCGTCGGTGGTCACGTTGCTCGACAGTACCAGCGTTTGGCCCTCGCCATTGCCGGAAGGATCGCAGACGATATTGGAAAACAATTCGAGGCGGAACGTCGTGCTGGCCGCGAACGTCCCCTTCACGACCGTGCCCGCGACCGTGTTGCTGGCCAGGCTCAACACGGGAAATCCCGCCGTGATGAGGTTGTCCATCTTTACATCAATCCCCAAGGCCGCGTTGTTGTAGATGGAATTGCCGAGAATCGAAAACGAAGTCACTCCGGCATGCGTGTCCACTCCGTTGGTGGTGGCACCGGGGAACCCGACCCCGTTGAAGGCGATGATGTTGCCGGCGCCGGTCAGCGTACCGCCGCAGACGTTGTTGGACCCGGCAATCTCGACGCCGCTGCGCGCATTGCCCAGCGGATTGGTGCCGGTGACATCCACGCCGATGAAGTTCCCGAGCGCGACGTTGTTGGTGCCGTCCAGAATGATGCCCCGGTCGTTGTTGCCGGAGACGATGTTGCGCGCGCTGCTGTTCGTGGCGCCAATTACGTTAAGCTGTGAGAATGAATTGCAGACAATCGCGCGGTCATTGTTGCCAATCGCTTTCGTCCCGGTCTTGTCGGTACCGATGAAGTTGCCTTGGATTAAGTTACCGGTCGCGAAGTCTCCGGCCATCTCGATGCCGGTGGCTCCATGCCCGGAGATGACGTTGCGGGCCGCTGGCGTCGTCCCGCCAATCCGATTGTTCGGCGTCATCACCAACACACCGGGGCCGGCGGCAGCCAGCGAGTTGGTGCCGGTCGCATCCAAACCGATGAAGTTGCCTTCGATGACGTGGCCGCCCTTGGGACTGGCAGCAGCGGAGAAGCTGATCCCGGCAATCGCAAGCCCCCGGACGGTGCAGTTACTGGTGTCGATGGTCAGAAAGCCGGACGTGCCGAACACAACGATTTTGATCACCGCGTCATCGCCGTTCGTCAGCGTGTTCTGGCTCGCGCCCGATTGCGTGTAGCCATCAATGACGACCGAGTTGGTGATGGTCGGCAGTGCCGTGGCCGGCGTGATCGTAAACGGCCCGGTCCCGGCAATGTTGAAGTGAATAAAATCCAGCGTCGCGGTGGCATTGGCGTTGGAGATCGCCGCGCGCAACGAACCGGCCCCGCTGTCACTGGTCGTGGTCACGAAGTTCGTGACGCCACTCGCCACGCCACGCGCCATCACGATCACGATGACGATCGCCCTGATTACCGGTCCGGACTGAAAGATCCTCCGTCTCGCCTTCATACCCGTGTCTCCCTTCGCCTCTCACCGGTGGCCAGCAAACGTAAGCGTGCAGTCCGACGCCAACAACCGATTTGGAATCCAAGTTGAATCACTCGCTTGGACTGCGACGCCACTACGCCAGCCAGTAGAACAAAGGGCTGCGCCCGTGTCGAGCCCATTGCATGCTTGCGGCATGAGCGGCGCCCGGTCGTCGTGGACCAGACGGTACTAAATCGTGATGGTCGTGCCGTCGAACCTGGTCAACGTAAAACTGCCGCCCTCGTTGTAGCAGGCCTTGTTCTCCTGCAAGACGCCGATGGCGAGGGCCTCGCCGAGCTTCAGCGATTCCCAGTAATCGCTGCGGTAGTGGAACCCCAGCGCATTACGGCCGATGGCGACGTTGGCGGCGAGTTTGTTCAGCTCGTTGCCGACGGTGAGGGCCGGGCCGCTGAATGCTTCCAGATCGGTGCCGTCCGCGTTGGGTACGACGGGATTCGAAATTACGAACGACTCGTCGAACCACGCCTTCAGGATGGTGACACATGCGCCCGCGACCGTCGCGTGGCCGGCGCCGTACGACGGATGCGTCGGGCAACCTTCCGGCGCGGCGATCGGCAACAGATAGGAGCCGTGCGCTGTAAACACTTCGTCGAGCGCGGCGGAGTGGAGGACCTCCGCATTGACGGGATAGGTGGCGGCGCCGCTGCGCGTG
Source organism: Verrucomicrobiia bacterium (assembly GCA_041491705.1). Taxonomy (GTDB): domain Bacteria; phylum Verrucomicrobiota; class Verrucomicrobiia; order Palsa-1439; family Palsa-1439; genus Palsa-1439. Next base: position 2,285 of record JBGPVO010000161.1, on the reverse strand, counting down.
TTATGTACGAGGCCACCGAATGCTTCGGGCCGCAGCCGCCGATGCACGAACCATTTCTGGTACCACACCACCTTCAGCGCACGCGTGGCAACTTCGGTGACAAGGCTCAGAATGTGCGGTCCACCGAACGTCCCGAAACCGGTCTGTGTGGCCGATGATCCGTAGGGATTTCCCTTGTCGAAGCGCGCACCCATGCCGAGTAGAATCAGGCACGCTTGGTGATACGCCTGATAGAGCGCGTCCACGTGTACCCATTCGCCAATGTCGCGCAGGTTGCGAATGTAGCGCGGCGTCGGGTCCAAAGCGTACGACGGCGGGGCAGCCCCGTTCTGCATCGCGAGCCAGTCGGCGAAACTCGTCAGGTAATCGACGCCTGCGGGCACCGTGTTCATCTTCTGCGGGATCAACAGCGCGCCCATCGGGACGTCCAGCCACAAGAACTGCGACAGGTACGGCCCAGCGAGGTCGCCCGGTGTATTTCCGCGGAAAACCATCGCCGGGGTCACGTGGCCGTTGCTCTTCGGTCCGCGGAAGTCCGACAATCCTGACAGGTCGGGACACGCGGCGGCGATGGCCGAATCCGTTGCGTAGTCGGAAAAATGAACGTCACGCGCCAGCGCCATCCAGTAAAGCTCGACCATCTCCCCGGCACCCCAGGCGCTGGCGATCGTCGGTGCCGGAGGAATCGCGAGTTGATGTGAGTCAGGGCCTTCGAGATCGAACGCAAGCCCCGATTGCGGATTGGTCAGCTTGCGGCCTAGCCCGAGCGGAATCGCCTCGAAGTGCGCCGGGTTGCCCGAGGCGAGGGCGGCGATCAACTTGTTGTAGGCGGCGAGGTCGACCTCGCCCAGCGAGTTGTGCGGCAGCCCTTTCGAGTAGCTGGCAATTTTCTTCGCGTAGAGTTCTTCTTCGCCGTTGGTGGGATGCGACACCCCCGGCTGGTGATGCTCGAACTCCGCCGCGTCCTTGCGCGTGCGGAAGCAGGACTCACGGCGTTGATTGGTAGTCAAGGGGTCGACCGCCGCCGCCTCGACGACGCTCTGCAGCGTGGGCAGCGAGAGCGCGCCGAGACCGACAGCGGTGGCGGCGCCTGTTCCAAGTTGCCCCAGGAATTTGCGACGGCTGACCGGCAATACGCGGTGGCGATTCATGATGCTCCCATGCTCCCAAGGTTGACCGAGCACAGGCTAGCGCTCCATACTACAAATGGACAGACGGAAGATTTGGTAACCATAATCGCTTATGCCTGCGGGGTGTGGGTTTCGTCGAGGAATGGCAGCAATTTGAGCCCCACTTCCTACGGCACGAGCCTTACGGGACAAGCCGCACGCGGTAGTAGCGGGCCGGGACATTCGTCGCGCCGCCGACGTCGGTGTAGTTGGTGGTGACGAGGCCGCTGCCACCGATCAACATTTGGGCTCCGAGATTCGTGAAGCCGTTGGTCGCGTAGCTGCCATTGCCGGCACCGGCCGTTACCTGCAATTGATTCGTCGTGCCGCCGGTGGCCGTCCACGCAAGGACGATGTTGTTGCCCAACTGCAGAATCGACGTGAAACGAGGTGGCGAGGTGGTCTGCAACGGCGTGGACAAGCGGTCCTGCGGATCAGATCCCGCAAGGTATTCTTGCAGGTTGGTATAGCCATCCCCATCGGGATCGCCATCGGGACCATTGTTGCCCGTGGAAGACAGTGGATCGAGGCCGTGCGCCTGCTCCCAGCCGTTGGGCAAGCCGTCGCCATCCGTGTCTCCGTTCGGATCCAGCACGAGTTGGTTGTAAACAAGCGTACCGCCAAAATGGTCGAAAGTACCGACGCACGAATTGGTAACGACAATCTTGTCGACGATCAGTGAACCTCCGGCGAGTACGAAGATGCCGTTGCGCACCTCCAGCACTGCTGTGTGCGCCGCGTTGGTGACGGTCGATGTCCCGCTGTTCATCTGGACGACGCCGAAACCATCCATTGAACAATCGCCCACCACCAGGTCGCTGAGCACCGAGAGCGAGCCGCCCGACATCGTCAATTGCCCCTCGATGACATTGCCACAGCCAACGCACAACGTCTGTGCGGCGACGGCGCCGCCCAAGACAGACATGTGACCGTCGCAGTTGTCACCCACAACGAACTGTCCGGTGCCATTGGTGACGATCATCTGGCCTCCGATCACAGTCAATTGACCTCCCGGACCGTTGCCACAGCCGACGCACGCGCCGGCGGCTGAGACCGCGCCATTCATCACCGTCATTCGACCCATGCCATCACCGCCAATCTGGAATTGTCCGAGGC
>JBGPVO010000160.1:0-4693 GCA_041491705.1 Verrucomicrobiia bacterium | reverse complement strand
CCTGTTCAAAGACATCACGCCGATCCTGCAGGACGGACGACTGTTTCACATTGCCGTGGACGCCTTCGCCGACCGGCATAATGGTAAGAAGGTGGACGCGGTGGTCGGCATCGATGCGCGCGGGTTCATCTTCGCCGGCGCGGTGGCCTACAAGCTCGGCATCGGATTCGTTCCCGTGCGGAAGAAGGGCAAGCTTCCCTACAAGACGGTCGTCACCAGTTACACGCTCGAATACGGCAGCGAGACGAGCGAGATGCACGTCGATTCCCTTACGAAAGGCAGCAACGTCATCATCGTGGACGATTTGCTGGCCACCGGCGGCACGGCCATGGCCGCTGCCACCCTGGTCAAGCAACTTGGTGCCAACATCGCCGAGATCGATTTCCTCATTGAGTTGAGTTTCCTCAAAGGCCGCGAACGCCTCAAAGACTTCCCCGTCTTCGCCGCCGTTGTGTATTGAGTCTTAGCGTCGTTCTCGGGCGGCATTTGTGGCCGCCGAAATCGTCTTAGTCTACCAGCGCCGACTTCAGCCAACGGATGTTTTCTGTGTGAAGTTTGCGGACGGTCAAAAGCGCGTCGCGGTAGGGCTTAGTTTCCGAGCCATCAATCACAGCGTCAATCTCGGCAACGATATGTGCTTGTGTCGACTGGGCGAGGTCGAGGCTGTCGGTCAACGATTCGCCCGTAAGCTTGAGCGAGAAGCGCGCGCCCGGGATGTCTGTCGGGCCGCCGCCCAGCCCGCGAACGACGTTGGCGAGGCTGACGCAGTTGACGCTGCAGTCTTTGCGCACCCGCTTGATGACTTCGAGCTTGCCGGGGTCGTCACAGAGCGACTCGGCGCGACGAAGGGTGCGGACGCACGCCCATTCGTCAGCCAGAATCTCGTTCAATTTGGTGACAATCTCAGCCATGTTTCTGGCGATACAGGTTCAACCAATAGAATCCGCCAATGACAATCCCATGCGTGATCTTGCCTGTCTCGATCATGCACGGCACCTCCGCCAGCGAAACCAGTTTTACGTTGATATCTTCGGCATGGTCGAGTTTCAGCTCTGCGATTTTGCGGCAGTTTTCCGCGAGGATGTAATGCTGCACATTAATTTGAAACGATGGGTTGGGATGAACCGTCCCGAGCGTGACGAGCTTGTCCGCTTCGTAGCCAGTCTCCTCCAGCAACTCGCGGCGGGCGCACTGCTCGGGCATTTCGCCGTCGTCCATCAGGCCGCCGGGGGTTTCCAGATGAATTGAGCGCGTGCCATGTCGCCATTGCTCAACCATGATGACCTGATTGTCGGGCGTGAGCGGGATCACGTTGACCCAATTCGGCTGTTCGAGAACGAACATCTCATGCGACTGGCCGGTCCGCGGGTTGACGGTCACGTCCTTCCGCACTTTGAAAATGCGGCAATCAGCGAGAATCTCGGAGGACTGGATGCTCCAGGGCTGGGGCCGTCCGTGCGTCACTTCTTCGCCGCTTTATCGGTGACCATTTCCAGTTGCTTCAGGAAGTCCTTCGGTGGCAGATACCCGCCAATCTCGGACACCTTGTTGCCGTCCGCACTGAGGAACACGATGTGCGGGTAACCCCTCGTGCCGAATTGCCGGGCCAGCTTCAGGCCTGTCGGGTTTTTTTCTGGATTCAGTTTCACCGCCACGAAATCCTTCGTCAATTTGTCTGCAACATCCTTGTTGGCGTAGGTGTCCTTATCGAGTTTCTTGCACCAGCCGCACCAATCGGTGTACAGGTCTACCATCACCAGTTTCTTGTCTTTCTTTGCCTTCGCCAGTCCGAGGTCGTAATCCTGTTGCCAATCCACCGCTCCAAAGGCGCTGGCGCCAAATACGAGAAAACCCAGGATTGTGCCTGCAATAAGTCTGTTCATATCTCTCCTTCGTTACCGCGCGCTGAGCGCCATTTCCTTTGCCTCCGCCTTTGCCGTCGGGTCGATCCATTTGCCGTGCTCCTTGATGAGCGCAACCAACTCGTCCACGGCTAGCTCTTCTGGAATGTGCTGTTTCACCTGTGTCTTGCCCACCCACAACGAGATCTTGCCGGGCGCGGTGCCCACATAGCCGAAATCCGCGTCCGCCATCTCGCCGGGGCCGTTGACGATACAACCCATTACGGCAATCTTCACACCCTTTAGATGCGACGTTCGCGACTTTATCTTCGCGGTAACCGTTTGCAGGTCGAACAACGTCCGCCCGCAGCTCGGGCAGGCCACGTAATCGGTCTTGAACGTCCGCGCGCCCGCTGCCTGCAAAATGTTGTAGGCCAACTTGATCGACTTGAGCAAATCCTCCTCGCCCGTGACTTCCACCGCATCGCCGATGCCGTCGCATATCAGCGCGCCGATGTGAGTGCTCGCGGCGATCAGCGCGCTCTGTTGGACATGATGCGTGCGCTTGGAACTGACCCGGTCGCGGATCAGTATAGGTAGGTTGAGCCCGCGGCCATCGAGAGTCGCGGCGAGAATGCGGTACCCCGCAATCACATCGAGTCCCTCCGCGTGGCCAACAGCGAGAATCACCTGATTCTTTGGGAACATGTTCAACACACCCGCCAGCGTGGCGCAATTGTTCGCAAACTGCTCCGGTGAATCGCCCGCAACGTCGAATTGCACGGTCAGCGCGGCGGCATCCGTCAGCAGCACGGTGACATCCTCGTTGCCGTTGTACGGGACGTTAAGTTTCTCCGCGACATCGGTCACCGGCAGCGTCACCTCGGCGCTGTCGAGCTTCACCGCAATCGGTGTGTGGATGTGCCGCTTGCGCAGCTCGGGCTTCAGCGCGGCGATCTTGCCGATGTCGGCCATCGTCTTGACGTGAAATTGGAGTATCTCCGCAAACGTGTCCGGTTCAGCGGTCGTGATGCGCTGGATATCGCCGATCCGTGCGGTCAACGGCACGGGCAACTCGACGCGCTGGGGATGGTCCTTGCCGAGGCGCAGACGCAATTCACCGACAAGGTATTCGGTGGTAAGCCGCCGTGTGTAGGTGAACGGATCGCGCTTCTCGACAAGATCGATAGCGGGTTGCGGAAGTTCACCCTTTTGTTGTTGCTCCCATAGCTCGTTGTATTTCCTGACGAGTTCCTTGCAGACGGGGATTTCGTGGACGCTGTCTTCGGTGAGCGATACGCGCACGGTATCACCGATGCCGTCTTCCAGCAATGCGCCGATGCCGATGGCCGACTTGATGCGGCCATCCTCCCCTTCCCCGGCTTCGGTGACGCCGAGATGCAGCGGGTAATTCCAGTCCGCGCCTTCCTCGTTCAGGCGCGCGACCAGCAAACGGTAGGCTTCCACCATCACTTTCGGATTGCTGGCCTTCATTGAAAGGATGATGTCGTGGTAATTGTGCTTGCGGCAGACACGGACAAATTCCACCGCGCTTTCGACCATCCCCAGTGGCGTGTCGCCGTATCGGTTCATGATGCGGTCGGACAACGAGCCGTGGTTCGTGCCGATGCGCATGGCGCGGCCCAATTCCTTGCACTTGAGCACGAGCGGCGTGAACGCCTTCTCCAGCCGCTCCAATTCCTCGGCGTACTGGTCGTCGGTGTACTCACGCGTGGCGAATTTCTTGCGGTCGGCGTAGTTGCCCGGGTTGATGCGCACCTTCTCGCACCAGAGCGCCGCCTCCATCGCTGCCGCGGGGACGAAATGAATGTCGGCGACGATGGGCGTGTCGTAGCCGCGCTTGCGTAATTCGCCGATGATGTTCTTGAGGTTCTTTGCGTCGTTGATGCTTGGTGCGGTGATGCGCAGGATTTCACAGCCCGCTTCGATGATCGGGATGGCTTCGCTAGCACAAGCGTCCGTCTTCATCGTGTCGGAGATCAGCATCGTCTGGACGCGGATCGGGTTGTCGCCGCCGACGCCCACATTACCGACCTTCACTTCACGGGTGATGCGGCGCTGCCAGAAAAATGCGTTGGCGCAGTACTTCATGGATGTGGGGCTGGCTCCACGGCGGGTGTGGTCTCTTCCGACTTCGGTTTCGACGCCTTGGGCCGTCCGAATGCAAGCCGCTGGATGTCGAAGAAGGTAACGTACAGCATGAAGGTGATCAGGAGGACGGCGAATGTCAACGAAGCCGCGTGGACGAGCCGGGCGCTTAACGGCTTGCGGCGGACTGCCTCCAGCGCCGCGAACACGATGTGCCCACCGTCAAGAACGGGCAGGGGTAACAGGTTAATGATCGCGAGGTTGATATTCAGCAGCACCGCGATATGCAGCCCCTGGCGCAGCCCGCCGCTGACGATTGCGTACCACCAAATCGCCAGGATGCCCACGGGTCCGTTCATGCTGCGGGCACTGACCCCCGTCTCCTTGGAATGCATCAGTCCCTTGACCATGCGCCCCATGGACACCAAAATATCCTCGAACTGCTCCAGTGGCGTCGGACCAGGCCGCGCAATTTCCATGTGATCGCCGAGTTGCACCCCCATGCGACCTGCTTTCTCTTCGGCGTTGAGTTCCGGAACGACCACCAGTAACTGCTCAACGCCCCCGCGACGCACCTTTACCTCAGTTGGTTGGTCAACCCTCTTGCCAATCAACTCCCGCAATTGATCCGAGCTGTAAATGGGAACCCCTTCGATCGACACGAACTGGTCGCCAACCTGCAGTCCGGCGCGCTCGGCCGGTGTACCGGCAAATACCCTCTGAGCGAACGGATGCCCGCGAGG
>JBGPVO010000159.1:0-4709 GCA_041491705.1 Verrucomicrobiia bacterium | reverse complement strand
TATGGCTAGTAGTCGCGCTGGTGTCCCTGGGGGGATTGGCCAGCAAGACATACGCCGACGTCCAGAATATCCGCCTTAGCGGTGACGTTCGCATACGCGGGTATTACTTGAACGGGACGTCTGACAACGAGGTCTCAAATCCCCAGAAGCAAGACGCGGCGTTTATTTCACAGCGAACACGCGTCTCCGTGGAAGCGGATCTGGAAGATCACGTGCTGGTCGTTGTCACCCTGAAGGCTGAGAGTCTGTGGGGGAAAGACGATGAATCGTTCACGGGATCAGGCGCAGGCTTCACGGGATCGAACTTTAACGTCAACCGTGGGTTTGATGTCGGCATCGACGAAGCCTACGTCCAGTTCAACGAACTGTTCTACACCGCAGCCACACTGAAGCTTGGCCGCCAGTACCTGCATTACGGTCGCGGCCTGATCATCAGCAGCGTTGAGCAGGAGTACAACTATGACGCGGCTCGGCTCGTGCTTGACTACTACCCGCTGACCATCGACCTCGTCGGTGCGGAATTGGTGAACAACCAGATATTCGGCGGCAGCAGCACCCACGGGGGTTCTGCCGACCTGTTGTTTGTCAACGCCCGCTATGAACTCAGCGATTCGGCAATCAAGGATGTGGAGGCGTATTTCGGCTGGGTTTCGCATACCGCCGGTGTCGATGCTGCATTCACCAGTTCTTCACGGGTGCCTCCTTCGGTATTCGGCTCGTCGCCGCTGATCATCGGTCTGCGCGCTGACATCAATCCGTTGGATGCCCTTCAGACCTGGGTTGAGGGCGCTTATGAATTCGGCGCCGATGGCACCATAGGCGGCACGACCTTGAGCGCGTTCATCTTTAACGCGGGTGGTCGCTACACACTGAAGAACGTACAATGGGCGCCCGCCTTCAACGCGAATTACATTTTCGCGTCAGGCGGCGGCAAGGATAACGAAGCCAGCGCGTTCCGTCCCTGGTTTGACTACGCGGACGGATACAACGGCTATGTGTTCATGCCCGCTTTGACGGACATCCATGTCTTCAACCTGGGCGCCTCGGTCAAGCCGTACGAGAACACCACGCTCTCGCTCCAAGGCTACTACTACTTGAAAGCTGACAGGGACGGCGTTGCGGGAAGCAATGGCAATGTTGACTGGGGTGGTTCGACTTGGGCGACTGCCGGCATTGGTTCCACGGCGGACAAGAGCGAACTCGGCTGGGAGTTTGATAGCATCCTTGGCTACGATTACAGCAAGGACGTGCGCATGCAATTGGTTTACGGCGTGTTCCTGCCGTCGCACGCGTATCAGAACAATGGCTTTAGCCAGGCCGCGCAGGAAGTCCGCGCTGAAGTCAACGTCAAGTTCTAGTCTTACCACAGGGTAAGCGATAACCGAAGGCCCCCCGAAACGTCGGGGGGCCTTCTTTTTTCTCTGGGCCGCGCCGCCTCCGTCGTGCTTTCATGCAGTCGCATGACCAAGCCAGCCGAAGCCGAAGAGATCTTCGACGTTGTTGATGAAGCCGACCACGTGGTCGGGATGGCAACCCGCGCCGACGTCCACGCCCGAAAGCTGCGTCACCGCGCGGTCCACGTGTTTCTGTTCAACGCCAGCGGCGAACTCTTTGTGCAAAAACGGGCGGCCACGAAAGATACGTTCCCCCGCCATTACGATTCCAGCGCCTCGGGCCACCTGAACCGTGGCGAGGATTATGACCAGTGCGCCCGGCGCGAACTGCAGGAAGAGCTTGGGCTGATCGTGCCCGCGGACCGGTTTCGGAAACACTTTAAGATTGAGGCCTGCGAGGACACGGGGTGGGAGTTCGTCTGGGTGTACAGTGTCACCAGCAACGAACGACCTGAAATCAATCTCCACGAACTCGAATCCGGGGAGTTCTGGACGCCCAGCCGCACGAAGTCGCGGCTTGCAGCCCATCCCGAGCAATTCGCCCGCAGCTTCGTGCGTATTCTCGGCGAATTTGATCGTCGCAGTCTGTTCCCGTCTCGCACGTGACCCAAAGATTCCGAAACCATTGCAAACCAGCGCCGGTTTTCGTATACATGGGTCGCGCGGTACGGGGTCGGGTGCCCGGACCTGTTCGACACGCACCCAGGAGATTTATGCCGACGGTTGAATTCTTAAATGCAGGCCAGAAAATCGATTGCGGGCAGTACGCGAACCTGCGGAAGGTCGCGTTGCTCCATGATGTTCCCGTCTACAAGGGGATCGACGAGAAAATCAATTGTCAGGGGAACGGCTTGTGTGGCACGTGCATCGTAGAGATTGTGGAAGGCGCCGATCATCTCTCACCCATGACGCGTCGCGAGAAAGTGCGGCTGAAGGGTCGGCCGGCGAATCGTCGCCTGAGTTGTCAGTGTCAGGTCATGGGAGACATCGTTTGCATCACCTCGCCCGCCTTGGATTAACCGGGTAACATGACTTGCCTCGCACCGCCACGCCGCAGTATGCTCCTCGCCCATTGGGTCGCACCATGCATCGGAAAGCCAGGGCAGAAACGGGAACCGCAGTGAGGGGTCGCTTATGGATTTGAAACCGTCGAGCGAACTGCGCGAAATCACCAGAAACCTCCGCGGCTGGGCCAGTTTTCATCCCCAATGGAAGGTTGATTTCAACAGTTACGCGCTGAAAACAACCGAGGGAGTGGTGTTTATCGACCCGCTGAAGCCAGAGCCTGCAGTCATCAAGAAACTGGAAGCCCTTGGCGAACCCATCGGGATCCTGCTCACCAACGCCAACCACGACCGTGATGCCGATTGGTTCCGCAAACAGTACGAGATCCAGGTGTACGCCCACGAAAAGGCCAAAGCCGATTGCGATACGAAGATCGACGTCCTCGTGATGGACGGAGAGCGCCTGCCGGGCGGGGTGAAGGCTGTGCATCTGCCCGGAAGTTCGGCCGGTGAGGCCGCCTATTACGCCAAATCGGGCGGCGGCATCGTCCTGATGGGCGACACCCTGATGAATCAAACTGACAAAGGCCTCACGCTGCTGCCGGAACCTTACATCGAGGACCGGAAGCAGGCCCTCACGTCGCTGCACAAGCTCCTTGAGCTGAACTTCAAGATCGTCACGTTCGCCCACGGCAATCCGATCGTGCAAAACGCCAGGAAAGAGATTGCCAGCTTCCTCAAAAAACCGAAAAAGAGCGCCCCATGAGCCAACAATACAATAAAGTCGAAAAACGTCGCCGTCGCACCGCCTACCTCCGTCGCCTCAAGGCCCGGCAAAAGAAGCGGGCCCCCAAGGCCGCGTCGTCATCATCCACCGCCGCGAGCTGAAGCGCGGGTTGTAGGCCGCGTGCCCCATGCGGCCTGCGTTCGCACCGAGAATGGAGGTTCAAAGGTACGAGCCTTGCCTGGGGGCAAGCTGATGGACTTTTCGGTGGCGCGAAGTGCGTCTCGTACAAGTCATCGGGTCCGGTAATGGCCTGCTGATTCTGGCTGCATAACGAGCAAGTGGAGACCACGAATGCAAAACTTTCTCCAGCAATTCAAAGGACGGCAGCACGGCCCGCTGGTCCAGTTCATCAAGTACGCGGTTGCGGGCGCCATCGCCACGGTGGTGCATATCTGTCTATTCTACTTTCTCGCTCTCCAGGTTCTGCCGGCCCTCAATCAGCAGGATGTGCTTGCGGGCGTACTGCACCTGCGGGTTGTCGCCGCGTCGGATGCCATACGCGCGCGCAATTCGGTCGTCGATAATCTGATCGCATTCATCTTCTCCAACCTGACGGCCTACTTGATCAACATCCTCTGGGTCTTCGAATCCGGTCGTCACCACCGCGTGCTTGAAATTGCGTTCTTCTATCTTGTGTCCGGTATCAGCACAATCTTGGGCAGCCTGCTGATGGGCTTTCTGATTGGCCGATTCGGCGTTATGACCACCCTGGCGTTCGGCGCGAATGCGGCCGTATCCTTGATAATCAACTACGTGTTGCGCAAGCGCCTGATTTTTAAGGGTTGAGTGACGGAGCCCAACCTCTTTGGGCAAAACCAGATCGGTAGCCATCTGCATGGCCGGGCGTTCGGGTGCGGGAAAGCAGTCGCGAGGAAAACCGGGGAGCGCTTCCCGTCCCTGTTGTCCGCCGGGATGGTGAAGTGACAGACCTGTCCAAGTATCGGCTGGTCGTGGCTGACCAGTTTGGATAATCTCTTCGGTCGTTGAAAGCGCAGAAGTTCATCGCGTTGCCGGCAGAAGCGATCATCACGACCTCGCCACCCAGGTCTGTGATCCGGTTGCCATGAAACACCAATCTCATCACCAAACTGTCGCTACGCCGTAAGATCAAATGACTCAATTGCCATTTCCCAAGGGACAGTCGATTGCCCGGCAGGTCTTCATCTCCCTGGCACTGGTCATCGCCACGGTATTTGTCTATTTGCCCGTGCGGCATCACGAATTCGTCAATTTTGACGACAATGTGTTCGTGTCGGAGAATCCGAACATTCGGGACGGGCTCACGTGGCAATCGGTGCGCTGGGCGTTTACGGCGGATTTGACTTACGACGATCGGAATTCCGACTACTGGCGACCGGTAAGTTATTTGTCCCACGAGTTGGACGTCACACTGTTCGGGCTGCGCCCGGCGGGCCATCATCTGATGAACGTGGGGATTCACGCCGCAGCCGCGGTGGCGCTGTTTCTGGTGCTGCAGTCGATGACCAACGCTCCCTGGCGCTGCGCCTTCGTGGCGGCCCTGTT
>JBGPVO010000158.1:0-4718 GCA_041491705.1 Verrucomicrobiia bacterium | reverse complement strand
GGCTGGGCGTCGCGCAACAAGTTCTCACTCCTCGGCGCGATGCGCGCGGTGGCACAGGTGGTTTCCTACGAAGTGCCGATGGTGCTCGCGGCGGTGGCGGTGGTAATGGCCGTCGGCTCGCTCTCGACCGTGACCATCGCCAAGGCGCAGGGTGGGGGATTCCTCAATATCACGAATTGGTTTGTGTTCCAACCGTGGGGATTCGTCGGGTTCATCCTGTTCACCATTGGCGCGATGGCGGAATCGGCGCGCACGCCGTTCGACATTCCCGAAGCCGAATCCGAAATCATCGCGGGCTATCACACCGAGTACAGCGGGTTCAAATTCGCGCTGTTCCAAATGGGCGAATATCTCGCGGCCATCGCGATGGCGGGCATCACGGTCACCATGTTTCTCGGCGGCTATAACGGCCCCGGCAGCGGTCCCGGTATCCTCGGCGGCCTGGCCTCGATGTTCTGGTTCTTCGTCAAGCTGGCGTTCATGATCGTCCTGACCATCTGGATCCGCGGCACGTGGCCGCGGGTGCGCGTCGACCAATTGATGGGCTTTGCCTGGAAGATCCTCTTACCGATGTCGATCATCAACATCGTCGCCGTTGGCATCTCGCATTTCATGGCGTCGAAACCCCTGGCGTGGATCCTGACCGCAGTCATTCTCGCCATTGCTTTCACTGTTCTGTGCAGGCTGGGTGGGACGCAACAGATCGGGCCACGCACGTACCGGTACGCTTCCTGATTGGCCATGGAAACCATCTTCTGGATTCTGTCCGCAATCACGGTGATCGGCGCGATCCTGTCGATCACGCTGCGCAATCTCGTGCATTGCGTGCTGTCGCTGATCCTGTTTTTTCTCGGCATCGCCGGGCACTACTTCTTGTTGCGCGCGGACTTCCTCGGCGCCGTGCAAATCCTCATCTACATCGGCGCCGTGGCCGTGCTGATTCTGTTTGCGATCATGCTGACCCGGCACGTTACGGGCGACGAAGGTCCGCGCGAGGTGCTCGGCGGCAAATGGTGGGCGGGCATGGGCACGGCGGTCATCATCGCGGGATTACTGTGGGCGATCATCCGCAAGGACCAGCTCACCCAGGTGATGCCGCCCGGCGCCGCGTCCATGCCGGACGGGAAATTGGTTGCGGAACTCGGCCGGGCGCTTGTTACCGATTGGGTGGTGCCGTTTGAGGCGATGGCGGTGCTGCTGACGGCGGCATTGATTGGGGCGGTGGTCATCGCGTTGGAGGAGGTCATCCGCAAACGATGAGCATTCCCCTGAGCCATTACCTGATGCTCTCGGCGTTTCTGTTCGCCATCGGCCTGTGCGGGGCGTTGTCACGCAAGAACGCGATCATCGTGTTGATGGGCATCGAGATCATGTTCAACGCGGGCATTTTGAACTTCATCGCCTTCTGGCATTACAAGTATTTCGCCGCACTGACGGCGCAGATGTTTGCCATTTTCGCGATCTCGATCGCCGCCGCGGAGTCGGCCATCGGCCTGGCCCTGGTGATCGCTGTCTATCGGCACTACAAGTCGGTGGATGTCGATGAGATGAAGAGTCTGAAGGGGTAGAATGCAACACTCAGACTATCTACAGCATCTCGCGCAGCAGCAGTGGTTGATTCCGCTGTTCCCACTTGTCGCGGCAGCGATCCAATCGTTGCTGAAGCGGCCGGCGCGAAAGCTGTCCGCCACGCTGACCATTGGCGCGATGGGTTTGTCGTGTGTTTTTGCGCTACGAGCGTTCTTCGCGACCATCGGCGGTCCCGGCGGCGAGCACCACGAGGTTGAGCGCGCGATTTTCGACTTTACGTGGTTCAAGTTCGGCAACACGTCGCTCGACATGGGCTTTATTCTGGATCCCCTGACCGCGGGCATGGCCGCGATGGTGGCGTTCGTCGGGTTCTGGATTTTCGTGAACGCGACGGGATACATGGCGGAGGACGACAACTTCACGCGGTTCTTCTGCTTCATGTCGTTGTTCGCGGCGTCGATGCTCGGCCTGGTCATCTCCAACAACCTGCTGACGTTTTTCATGTGCTGGGAATTGGTCGGTCTGTGCAGCTATTTGCTCATCGGCTTTTGGTATTTCAAACCGTCGGCAGCGGCAGCGATGAAGAAAGCATTTATTACGACGCGGATTGGCGACATCGGCTTCTTCCTTGGCATCCTGATGCTGTACTGGAAGACCGGCACGCTCAACCTGTATACACATGATCCATTCCACCCGGGCGCCCTAGAGCAGGCCGGCAATCTGGCGACGCTGGCGGGGTGGTGGAGCTTGTCGGCGGCGGGCACGATTGCCCTTCTCCTGTTCTTTGGCGCAATGGGCAAGAGCGCGCAGTTCCCGCTGCACGTGTGGTTGCCCGATGCCATGGAAGGCCCGACGCCCGTGAGCGCGCTCATCCACGCCGCCACAATGGTGGCCGCGGGCGTGTTCATGGTGGGCCGCATGTTCCCGTTGTTTACCGCCGGCGCACCGCCGGGTGGTTCGACGCCCGTGTTGAACTTCGTCATGTGGGTGGGCTGCATCACAGCGGTGTTCTCGGCGACGATTGCGGTGGCGCAGTTCGACATCAAACGCGTGCTGGCGTATTCGACGTGCTCGCAGCTTGGCTTCATGGTCATGGCGCTCGGCGCCGGCAGCTTGGTGGCCGGACAGTTTCATCTACTGACACACGCCTTCTTCAAGGCGCTGCTGTTCCTTGGCTCGGGCTGCGTGATCGTCGGCACGCACCACGAGCAGGACATGCGGAAGATGGGCGGGCTGAAGAAGTACATGCCCATCACATTCTGGTGTTATCTCGTGGGCATGCTGGCACTCTCCGGTGTGCCGCCGTTCGCAGGCTTCTTCTCGAAGGACGAGGTGTTGCTCGAAACATTCCACCGCAGCAAGGCGGCGTGGGGATTGGCAACGTTCGCGGCGTTCCTGACGGCGTTCTACATGACCCGGCAGATGTTCATGGTGTTCGCCGGCAAGTGGCGCGGTGGCGGCGGCCATCATGGGCATGGTCACCACGGCGGCGAGCCGCACGAGGTGCCGTGGAATATGTGGCTGCCAATCGCCGTGCTGAGCGTGTTCGCCATCGGGCTTGGTTTCTTTGCCCACAGTTACGGACGTTATCTTGGAGCCGAGGGAGGCGAAGCTGCCGAAGGCAAGGCCCTTGTCATGGGCTCATCGATCGCGGTGGGTGCACTGGGCATCCTGCTTGGTTGGGTGATCTATGGACGCAAGACCATGGTGCATGCCACGGACAAAGATCCACTGGCGGCGATGCCGGCCGGGCTGTTCACGTTGCTGAATCGCAAGTGGTACATCGACGAGTTGTACGACGTGACAATTATCCGATTCACAGCGGCGTGCGGCGTGTTCTTCCGGCTCTTCGACAAGCTGGTTGTGGACGGTGTCCTTCACGCGATCGCTTGGGCGACGTGGGGCATCTCGCAAGTGGTCCGCTGGGTGGGTGACGAATTCTTCATCAACGGCGGCTTCGACACGGGTTGCGAGAGCCTCCGTCTGGGTGGCAGGACGTTGGCGAAACTACAAAGCGGTCGAGTGCAGAATTATTTCCGTGTGTTGAGTCTGGGGGCGGCAATTCTGTTGCTGATTTACTTCTTCACATGAGCCACTCCTCGCTTCCCATGCTGTCGCTCATTACCTTCACGCCGTTCCTCGGCGCGGTCTTGGTCATGTTGATGCCAAAGGGAAGCGACCGCGGAATCAAATTGCTCGCGCTGGTTGCCAGTATCCTTTCGCTGTTGATGACGCTCTGCATTTGGAGCCGGTTCAACCCACAGGCAGGACTGATGTTCGAAGAGCGATGGCCGTGGGTTTCCGCGCTGAACGTTGACTATCGGCTCGCGGTCGACGGCCTGAGCATGACGATGGTCTTGCTGACCGCGATCATCACGCCGTTGGCGCTCTTGGCACACTGGCGGCAGGACCGCAATGTGAAGCTGTTCTTCGTCCTGTTTCTGTTGCTGCAGACCGGGATGTTCGGGGTGTTCACCGCGCTGAATTTCTTCCACTGGTTCATTTTCTGGGAACTGGGCCTGATCCCGATGTATTTCCTCATCAAGATTTGGGGCGCCGAGGACCGCACCTATGCATCGTTCAAATTCTTCATTTACACGCTGGCCGGCAGCGTGGCGATGTTGCTGGCGTTTGTGTTCCTGTATCTGGCCACCGGCACCTTTGATTTTGTGGAATTGCGGCAGATGGCCTCCACGCCAAAGCTGGGACAGGCGATCGCGGCGATGGTTGCGGATATCAGCGCCAGGACCGGGCTGCGCATCGATGCAACCTGCTTCGGCTCGCTTCTGTTCTGGGGCGCTTTTCTGGGTTTTGCGATCAAGGTGCCAATCTGGCCGTTTCACACATGGCTTCCTGATGCGCACACACAGGCGCCTACCGGCGGCTCAATGGTGTTAGCGGCCATTCTATTGAAAATGGGCGTGTACGGTTTCCTGCGAATCATCCTGCCCATTTTCCCAGACCAAGTGCAGGCGCACGTGAACGTGCTGCTGTTCCTGGCGCTGGCAAGCATCGTGTTTGGAGCATTCGCGGCGCTGGCTCAGACGGATTTCAAGCGGCTGGTGGCGTACTCATCGGTCAATCACATGGGTTACGCGATGCTTGGCATCTTCGCGACGGTCGCATCGGCGCCGAACGTGGCAGACATCATGAACGACAAGGCCGCGGCGCTCAACGGCGCCGTGCTG
>JBGPVO010000157.1:0-4743 GCA_041491705.1 Verrucomicrobiia bacterium | reverse complement strand
CGTGACAGCCTGTCTCGCGATCACGACGGCAACCTGGCTCAAACTTTACCCTGTCATGCTGATTCCGTGGTTTTTGTGGCGGGCCTCACGAGAATGGAAAACGCGCTGGCGATGCGCGGGCGCGGTGCTGGCTTGGAGCGCGGTAGTGGTTCTCGCCAGTGGGCTGGAGCAGTGGAGGCAATTCTGGACGCATGGAATGAAGGTGCTCGAGGCGTGGGCCGAGTGGCAGCGTCATTTTAACTTTACGGTGCCGTCGTTCGTGAAAAACACGGCGTGGCTGCTTCACGGATTTGATCCGGGGTGGACGGGGTTGCACTCGTGGGCCGAGGCGGGCGCCATCATCGGCATCGCGCTCATCGCCCTGCTGTACGGCGTGAGCTGGTGGAATGGGCGGGAAAGGGCAAGCGCGGACATTGAGTCCGAGTTTTGTTTGTTGACCATCGCGATGCTGGCCGGAATCGCAGAAGGGTGGGGTCACTACTTTGTAATGCTGGCGTTCCCAGTCGCCGTCGCGGTGGCGCGGGTGGCACAGCGGCCGACTTCAGGACGAGCAATCGTGCTGGGCGCCTCACTGGTGATGTTGAATATGATGGGCAGTTGGCGGAGCCCGTGGCTGGAGTTTACGGTCAGCTACATACCGCTCTATGGATTGTTGTTGCTGGGAGCGTTCTTCGTGAACGAGCTGCTGAGTTCCCAACAGAAAACGGCAGACCCTACCAACCCTGTTCCGCAGCCGTGGTGACCGCGCCGCCGCGTTTGGCGGCCGGGAGGTAGGCCTGCTCGGTGTAGTCGCGTACCATGCGGGCGGTGGAGAACCGCGGCGTGACGGTGGCGATGGAGGCCTTCATCATCTTGATCCACTCGACAGGCAGGCCGGTGGCGGCACGCTTGTAGTAGAGCGGGACGATCTTGTTTTCGAGAATGTCGTAGAGTGACTCGCTGTCTTCGTGGTCTCGCGCGTCGGTGTTGTCGGACTCTTCGGCGTTGCCGATCGTCCAGCCGGCGTCGTGGCCTTGAACCTCACACCACCAGCCATCGGCGACGGAGAAATTGATGCCACCGTTGACCGGGGCTTTCATGCCGCTGGTGCCGCTGGCTTCGTGCGGGCGGCGCGGATTGTTGAGCCAGACGTCGACGCCCTGCACGAGCATGCGCGCCACGCGCATGTTGTAGTTCTCGATAAAGAGAATGTGGCCGCGCAAATCCGTGTTCCGCGAGATGTCGAAGATGCGGCGGATCAATTCCTGGCCGGGCTTGTCGGCGGGGTGCGCCTTGCCGGCGAAGACGATCTGCACGGGACGTTCGGGGTCCTTGAAGATGGAGCGCAGGCGGTCAAAATCTCGGAACAACAAGTCCGCGCGCTTGTAGGTGGCAAAGCGGCGCGCGAAACCGATGGTGAGCGAGTTGGGGTCGAGCAACTCCTCGACGCTGCGCAGGTCGTCGGGCGACGCGCCGTGGCGGGCGAGATGCGCGCGTTCGCGGCTGCGGATGAAGCGAATCAGATTCTCCTTCTGCATGTTGTGGACGTCCCACAATTCCTTGTCGGGGATGTTGGCGACGCCACGTTTCCAGAAGAGTTCGTCCATGAGGTTGTCGCGCCAGGCAGGGGTGAGATACTTGTCAAACAGATCGCCGATCTGGTAGCCCATCCAGGTTTGCGTGTGGATGCCGTTGGTGATGGCTTGAATCGGGTTCTGGCCCGGCTTCAGATTTTTGTAGACGTGCCGCCACATTTCATTGCTGACCTTGCCGTGGAGCTGGCTGACGGCGTTGCAGAAGGTCGAGAGATGGATCGCCAGCACCGTGAGGCTGAAGGGCTGATTGCCCTGACCTGGGTTGGACAGGCCCAGGTTGACAAGTTGATCCAGCGAGATGCCGAGTTCCTTGCAATAGTTCTTGTAATACTTGCGGACCAAATCGATGCCGAACGCCTCGTTGCCCGCCGGCACCGGCGTGTGGGTGGTGAAGATGGAGTTCTTGGCGACCTCCTTGCACGCGTCGACAAAGTTCGAGCCCGACTTGACGTAATTGCGGACGCGTTCGAGACCGAGAAACGCGCAATGGCCTTCATTCATGTGCCAGCAAGCCGGCTGGATCCCGAGCGCCTGCAGCGCGCGCACACCACCCACGCCGATGACGATTTCCTGGCAGATGCGCATTTCGCGCCCGCTCACGTAGAGCTGGCCCGTGATGGAGCGATCAGCCGGGTCATTCTTGTTTGTGTCCGTGTCCAGCAGCAGCACGGGCACGCGGCCCACCTGGGCCAGCCAGACGCGCGCGTACACGGGACGGTCGGGGAAATCGATGTTCACGGTGAGGTGTCGGCCATTGTCATCGAGCAGGAGTTGAATCGGCAGGCGTGAGAAGTCGTACGCGGGGTAGAAATGCTGCTGCCGACCGTCCGGCTCGACTTCTTGTTCGAAGTAGCCGTGTTTATAAAGCGGGCCGATGCCGATAAACGGGATGCCGAGGTCGCTGGCCGACTTGCAGTGGTCGCCCGAGAGCACGCCGAGACCGCCCGAGTAGATGTGCAGACATTCGTGGAAACCGAACTCGGTCGAGAAGTAGACAAACGGGCCGCCCTGGTAGCGGGGATGGTTCTTGGCGAACCAACTTTCGTTCAGTGACTTCATGTACGTCACGAACTCGCGCAACACGGACTTGTACATGGTCAGGAACACTTCATCTTCCAGCAGCGTTTCCCAGTGGTGCGGCTCAATATTGATGAGTAGCTCGACGGGATTGCGATAAATCGCCCACAGTCCAGGTTGAATGTGCGCGAACATCCGGCGGGCCTGCGGGTTCCAGGTCCACCACAGGTTGTACGCCAGATCGCGCAGGCCGGATACTTCCTTGGGCAGTTCGATGTCGGCCATCCATGTGGAACGGAATTTCAAAGGCGCTTTATCCATGGGATTTCAGAGTCGCTCGGGTTTTCAGGATTGCCATGCGTGAAACAATCAGCGCAGGGGACATGGGGCCATCACGGCTCCGACGCGACGGCTTCGGTGGCAGCAATCATCTCGTCCACGTTGACACCGCGCAAGTTGAACAGCCGGCGGACGGCATCGTCGATCAGATTGTTCGGACAGGACGCGCCCGCCGTAATGCCGACGTAGATGTTTCCTGACGGCAGCCAGTTCTCGCTAAGGACTTCTTCTTGTTTGTGCAGGTTGAAATGCAGAATCGCCTTGTCCGAGAGAATTTTGCTGGCGTTGCGGATGAAGTACGTGGGCATGCGCTCCTCGCTCATCTCGGCGAGGTGCGACGTGTTGCTGGAGTTGTAACCGCCGACGACGATCATCATGTCCAGCCGCTCCTGCAGGAGGTGGATTAACGCATCCTGTCGCTCCTGCGTGGCGCCGCAGATCGTGTCGAACATCCGGTAGTGCCGATCGATTTCGACCTCGCTATAGCGGTCCACCATGGCCTGCCGCAACCGGCGCTGAATCTCTTCGGTCTCACTGCGCAACATCGTGGTCTGGTTTGCGACGCCGATCGAGGTCAGATGTTGATCGGGGTCGAAACCCGGCGAGTGTGCGCCGACGAACTTCGCCAGAAACTCCGCCTTGTTGCCGCCTTGGCGGATGTAGTTGCAAACGTAATCCGTCTCCGCAATGTTGAGCACGACGAGGTAATGGCCCGCGTTGTTGGACGTGGCGCGCGAACTGGTTGCCTTCGTCTCCTCGTGCTTCGATTTGCCGTGGATGATGGAGGTGAATTTCTCGTTCGCATTTTGCGTGACCCGCTTCCAAACGCTCATCACGTCCCCGCAGGTCGTATCCACAAGCTGGCAGCCCTTGGCCTTCAGTTTGTCCATCGTGGCGACTTCCGCGCCAAACGCAGGGATGATCACCACGTCGTCTTCCTTGAGGTCGTCAATGCCGGCGCTCTTAATCGGGCCGGAGAGGAACTTGATGCCCATGGCAATCAGCTGTTCGTTCACCTCGGGGTTGTGGATGATCTCGCCCAAAATGTAGATCGGCTGGTCGGGAAACACCTTGCGGGCCGCATACGCGAGGTCGATGGCGCGTTCGACCCCGTAGCAGAAACCGAATTCCTTGGCGAGACGCACTTTTAGCCCGCCCGCTTCAAGCACACCGCCGCGCTGACGCAACTTCTCGACGATCTGGCTGCGATAATGCTCCTCGACCTGCTCCCGAACGGCCTCCATGATGTCGGGCCGACGCAGGTTGACTCGTTTCGGTTTTGGCGCTTCTGCGACGCTTGGGATACTCATCTACGGCCATTAATACTTTAATTTGGCGTGTAATTCAACTAAAACCCCTGACGGATGCGAACGGCACTTTGGCTCTTGCTGGCAGCGCTGGCACTTTGCGCACGAGCGCAGGCGCAGAGCAACGAGACCCGGCTTCTTGCGGGATTTGAAAAACAGACTGACCTCAACGAGTGGGAATTTCAAGGGGTTTCAATCCAGCGGGTTCCGAGAAACGCGACGCAGGGCCATTATGCGCTTCAGTTAAGACTTTTCGAAGGCGAGTATCCCGGCGTGCGTCTCTCTCGCGGAAGCCCGTTGCTCACAGGGTGGGGCGGCTACGATTTTGCGAAGCTGGACATCTTCAACTCATGGTCACAGCCCGTGTCGCTCACCGTTCGCATCGACGACCAGCAGAGCGTCAATTTCGGGACGCGCTACAATGAAGGTTTTGTGATGCGCCCTGGGGCAAACACGATCGAGCTTTCCTTGCGACGGCTCCAGACCAGTGACCATAAGCGTAATCT
>JBGPVO010000156.1:0-4744 GCA_041491705.1 Verrucomicrobiia bacterium | reverse complement strand
TAGTGCATCGAATTGCGGACGCGCAGGATGAAATCGTACGCCGAATCGAGCTGGCGCTGTTCCGTTGATTCGAGGAAACCGTGCTGCCGCAATTCCGAAAGCTTACGACAGCCGTACTTAAAGAACGCCATCCAGATGAGGTTCTGGAAGTCGCGCAGTCCGCCACAGCCGCCCTTTACATTTGGTTCCTGCAAGTAAACCGAGTCGCCGAATTTCTCGTGACGGGTTTTCTGATCCTCGATACGCGCCGCGATGTATTCGTCTTCGTGGCCTTTCACGCACTCTTTGACCAGCGCCTGTTGAAATGACTCGTGAATCTCTTCGTTACCGGTGAGCAGGCGCGATTCGATCATCGAGGTCTTCGACTGCATGTCCTTGTTGGCTTGCGCGACCGCATCGCCAACCGAGCGGGTCGAGTGGCCGACCTTAAGGCCGACGTCCCAAAGCATGTACAGAACCTGTTCGACGATCTCCGTGAGGTGCGGATGGTGCGACGTGGTGCGGGCCGACGAATCGTGCAGGAACATAATATCGATGTCGGAGTACGGGCTAAGTTCGCCTCGGCCATAGCCGCCAATCGCCACGAGAGAAACCGGCACGACATCGTCGGAATGTGCGTGGCGATAATTCTCATCCGCCGCCTTGAACACGTGGCGCAGTACCACGTCCATGACGTGCGCCCGACCTTGTGCGATCTCACGCCCATCTGCCCCGGCGCGGTGTAACATGCGGAGGCGATGCTCCTCGACCTTGAGGAACTTCTTGTAGATGTTGAGAATCTCGGCCGGACGTGCCCCTGACTTCAGGACAAGCCGCTCCTCCGCGTGCCGAAGCACCTTCTCAAGGTAGGCCTGCTGGGTCATGGCGCAAACAATACGGGACAACTCATGACCGAGCAAGTTGAAATGGCCCCGTCGCAAGTCTTTCGGCATCAAGCCACTATAACGCTGCCAAATTGTCACGGTCGACCGGTTGACAGCGCAGTTTTTTGGGCTATTGTAACGCCTACGTTTTTCTCCCGTTAGGAGGGGGCGAACAATGACATTACGACATCGAAAACAAGATCCTTTGGCTGATGTGTTTCGGTCCCAGCAAGAGGAAATCAAGAAGTACAAGTGGATCGAGAGCGAGAAGATAGGCAGGGACATTGGTTGGGAACGCGCCGCGCGGGAGTGGATGTATAAACACTTCCCCGATTGGAAGAGGGACCGTTGGAATCGGTTCGTCCAAGAGGCGCTTCGCAGCCAGGAGAGCCTGAACTAACTTAGCGTCCATCCATTGGCCGGCAGCGAGTCGAAGCTCCGCTTCGTCTGAGCGGTGCAGCATTGCGGACAGGCGCGGAAGCATGTAACCTGTGCGCATGCTCAAGCTCGGGGTCAACATTGATCACGTCGCCACACTGCGACAAGCACGCTACCGCTCTGCCCAAGACACGGCAGGAAACCCGCGGGAATTGTCCGGCGCCATTCCCGAGCCGGATCCCGTGTGGGCGGCGATTGAAGTGGAATTGGCTGGTGCCCACGGGGTGACCGTGCACTTGCGCGAAGACCGTCGCCACATCCAGGACCGCGACGTGCGATTAATTCGTCAAACCATCCACACGCGCCTGAACCTGGAGATGGCCGATGTGCCCGAGATCGTCACCTTCGCCGAGGAGGTGCGGCCCGATGAGGTGTGCCTTGTGCCGGAGAAACGGCAGGAAGTCACGACCGAGGGCGGGCTGAATGTTGCGGGCGCTTCCAAATCACTTACGCGCACCGTTGCGCGCCTAAAGAAGGCGGGCATCACGGTCAGCCTGTTTGTGGATCCCGACACACGCCAGATCCGCGCGGCGGCAGATGCGGGAGCGGACTTTGTCGAGTTGCATACGGGCGCGTACGCGAACGCGCGCCATGAGACCGAGGAAGCCGCTGAGATCAGGAAATTGACGGTGGCGACGGCGCTGGCTCACAAACTCGGGCTGCGCGTGAATGCGGGGCACGGCCTGAACTACCAGAACACACCCCGGTTTCTCGTGGTGCCGCACGTGGAAACCCTGAATACGGGGCACTCCATCGTCTCGCGTGCGCTCTTTGTGGGGTTGCGGCAGGCCGTCGGCGAAATGCTGGCGTTGATGGCGCCTTACGCGCCATGAACTTTCAAGCCGCAAACATTATCGGCACGGGTGTCGACATCGTCGAAACCGCGCGCATCCGGGATTCGCTCGACCGGTTCGGCGAACGCTTCCTGAATCGTTGTTTCTGGCCCGGGGAAGTTGCCTACTGCAATGGCATGAAGTTTCCGGCGCTGCATTTCGCGGCCCGCTTTGCGGCGAAGGAAGCCATCTCGAAGGCGTTCGGCACGGGCATCGGGCATCAGCTCGGCTGGAAGGACATGGAAATCCGCAAGCGCGACAGCGGCGAGCCATACGTCGCGCTGCACGGCAAAGGCGAAGAACTGGCCAGGACGCGCGGGGTCACGGAAGTGTTCGTCAGTCTCTCCCACTGCAAGGACTACGCGGCGGCGCAGGCCGTGATCGTTGGCCGCACACCGTCACCGGGCGCGGAACAATAGCACCACGCCCACGCTCGTAAAGATCGCGTTCGTCATCCATGCCGCCACGGCCGGGGGAATGCGACCGCCCTCTCCCAGCGCCAGGGTGATATTGTTGAGAAAGTAGAATGCCACGACAAGCGTGAGGGCCGTGCCCACGCCGAGCAAGGGGCCACTCCGGCTCACGCGCATCCCCAGCGGGATGCCCATCAACACCACGATCACGCAGGTGAGTGGAAACGCATAGCGGTACTGGAGGTTAACCTCGTATTTCGCGAGGCCCGCGAGGTGGTTGGCCCGACGCTGGGTGCGGATATAGCGGCGAAGCTCGCTGCTTGATAACTGGTCGGGCTGTTTGCCTTCAACGGCGAGGCGCTTCGGCGACTCCTTGAACGCAGGGAAATTCGTTTCGGTCACGCGCACGACCAAGGGCGGCTCCAGGCGATGATCATACACGTCCGCATTGAAGAAATGCCACTGGTTGTCAATCCAACGCGCGCGCTCGGCGTACAGATCGACCCCCGGCGTGCCATCGGCCTTCCGGTCGTGAACTTCGGCATTGTCCATCTCGAAACGACGGGTGTCGAATCGGCGCGCGTACCAGTCGCGGTGTTCGGTGGAGTTGGCGAAGAAGAAATTCTCCAGGACATCCCGCTCGCCTTTTCCCTTCATTGAGGCGCGCAACGCATCGGCCTTCTCACGAGCGTGCGGGACGAAAAGCTCGTTGACGGCGAACACGGCGCCGGTGGCCGCGAGGCCGATGGCGAGCAACGGCAGGGCCAATCGCACGAGGCTGATGCCGCTGGTGCGCATCGCGACCAATTCGTTGTACTTGCTGAGGTTCGCCAGGCAGAACAGCAGACCCAGCAGCAGCGCCATCGGCATGATCAGCACAAACATCTCGGGGAAAAGAATCAGGTAGTAGTGGAGGACGGCGGTGAAGGAGGCGTGGCTCGTGATGAATTCGTCCAGCGTGCTGAACAGATCGATGACGATCATCAACATGGCGAACGCGTCGAAGCAATACAGCAGCGGCCAGGCAAATTCGCGCAGCAGGTATTTGTCGACAATCCGCACGCGCTGGAGATTAGGGAAATGACAGCGGTGCCGCGAGAAAAAAGCGCAGGCGACTCAATCCCTCAACTGGTACACGGCGCGAGAAACACGCCGGGCCTCGGGCATGAGGTTAAGGATTCGCAGGATGTAGCCCGTGCCCCTGCGGCTATGGGGCTGCATTCGCTCGTTGTACAGGCGTGTCAACTCGTGGAAGTGGACAGGCTCCTGACGGCTGCGCAGGATATCGGCAATCACCAATGGCGCCCCGACCAGCGGCACGAAGTAGCGACGATCCACCGTGCCACTGATTTCCGGATGATGATCCAGAAGCACGGTCACCAACCGCGGGCGCTGGCCATTGAGGAAGCTGAGGTCGTCCGATACGCTGGCGAGGATTCTTTCGAACGGAATGGGTTCCCTGGCGGTGTGCAGGAATTGCAGGATCTGTTTTTCAACCAGGTTAAGCACATGCCCCGGCAGCACGGAGAAATAGTCGTAACGGAACGTAATCCGCTCCAGCGTCTCACTCAGCAACAAGAGCACGCTCCAGGGTTGATACCCGCCCAGAGAAGGATCATTCCGCCACTCGTTCAACTCGCTTGTCGTCACCACGCAACTGGCGGACAGGATGCGGTTGGCCCAGTAAATCTCCTGGCTTTCGGCCACGGCGCGGGTGAGTTGAGAACGAAGGGCATTGATGGCCGATTCCTCGATCTGCCGCACACGTTCGCGGGTGACGCGGATGCGCATCCCGGCGATCTCCTGTAGTGTGCGCCGTTTCATGTGCGGGCGAAACAGCGGGTCGGTCAACCCGTAGCGCTGTTCCATGACGAAAACTTCTTGGCTGTTGAGAAACTCCCTCAATAACGCACGAAAGCTGGGAACGTGGCCATTGCCTGCTTCGAGGCGGCGGGTCCAATTGAAGAACCAGCGAACGTTTTCGAGAGAGGTCGAACCGAAATTGGCGAGGTTGAGAAGTTGCTGGTCGTCCCAGCCACGGAGTTGTCCAATACTCTTGACGCCTGTTTGCTCGAGGCAGTGGACGACACGCGCATTCAAGCCCGATTTGGCTATCGGCCAGTCATCGATCGCCTGTCGCGTAAGTTGGTGTGGCTGAAACCGCTGCATGACTGATCTCATGCTACAATCGTTCGGT
>JBGPVO010000155.1:0-4746 GCA_041491705.1 Verrucomicrobiia bacterium | reverse complement strand
ATTCCATTCCTGCTGGCCGCGGCGGCTGTCGGCCTGGCCGCGTTGATGTGCACGGGAAAAACCTCCCAACCAATCGCCGATGAACATTGAACCACTGAAATCTATGACTCGCGTCCCCTATCTCGACCTAAAGATACAGTACGCGGCGATCCGCGACGAAATACAATCAGTTCTGGCTGAGGTCTGCGACTCCGCGCGGTTCGCCCAAGGCCCGCCGACGCAGGCATTCGAACAGGAGTTTGCGGCCTACTGCGGCGTAGGACATTGCGTCAGCCTTAACAGCGGCACGAGCGCGCTACACCTCGCGCTCCGTTGCCTTGACATCGGCCCCGGCGACGAAGTGATCACCACGCCGTTCACCTTCATCGCGACCGCGTGGGCCATCAATTATGTCGGCGCCAAGCCGGTGTTTGTCGATATCGATCCCAAGCGGCGCACGCTCGACCCGGCCAAACTCGAAGCGGCGGTGATACCACGCACGAAGGCGATCATTCCGGTGCACATCTTCGGCGTACCGGCCGACATGGATGCAGTTAACGCCATTGCCAGGAAGCACAAGTTGTCCGTGGTGGAAGATGCGGCGCAGGCCCACGGCGCGCGCTACAAAGGTAAGCGTGTCGGCCAATTTAGCGCGATGTCCTGTTTCAGTTTCTATCCCACGAAGAACCTCGGCGCGTACGGCGAAGGCGGGGCGTTGCTGACGAACGACGAGAAACTCGCGGCGCGCGCCCGTTCGTTGCGCGAACATGCGCAAAGCGCCCGCTACATCCACGAGGACATCGGCTACAACTATCGCATGGACAGTTTTCAAGCCGCCGTGCTGCGCGTAAAGCTCAAACGTCTCGACGCGTGGAACGCTGCCCGCGCCGCCCACGCGTGCCGTTACAGTGAACAGCTTGCCGGCACATCGTACGGCCTGCCGTCTGTGCCTGCCGACTCCGAGTCCGTGTGGCACTGCTACGTGATCGAGTGCGACGATCGCGACCGCGTTCGCGCCGCGCTGGCGGCTGCGGGCATCGACACCGCAATCAATTACCCGTTGCCCCTGCATCTGCAACCCGTGTATCGCTCGCTTGGTTACCGTCGCGGCGACCTGCCGGTGGCGGAGCGGCTCTGCGAACAATGCCTTTCGTTGCCGATGTATCCTGAGTTGACCCACGAGCAAATCGATACCGTGGTCCGTGCCATTCGTGCAACCGCCTAAGACCATCATGCAGGTCGTGCTCAGTCTGCGTGTCGGCGGACTGGAGCGGGTCGTGGTTGATCTGGTCAATCATGCCTCGGACGAATTTCGGTTCGTCGTCTGTTGCTTGGAAGAACCAGGTCCATGGGCCGCCGAAATCGCACCGAGTCGTGGGAAAGTCGTCGCCCTCGGCAAAAAACCCGGCGTGGATTGGCGCTTGTTTTGGAAGATCGCCCGCCTCGCCCGCGCTGAGAATGTTCACTTGATCCATACGCACAACTCGACCGCGCACTTCTACGGCGCGCTCGCTGCCAGATTCGCCCGCGCCCGGGTCCTGCACTCGGAACACGGCAAGAACATTGGTGAGGAAGCCCGCTACCATCGGCTCAATTACATCTCAGCGCGCTTCACCGATTTCACCGTAGCCGTCTCCAAAAAAAACGCCGAGATCGCCGTCCAACATGAAGGCGCCGAAACCGCCAACCTGACGGTGATTCCCAACGGCATCCGCGTCGACCGTTTCGTAGCACCCCATCGCGGCAGCGGCCGACGCATCGGCACGGTTGGACGTCTCGTGCGCGAGAAGAACTATCCGCTGCTGCTGCGGGCCGTGGCTGCGATTCGTGACGCGGAGTTGGTTTTCGTCGGTGACGGCGCGTTGCGCGACGAGCTGCAGAAGCAAGCGGGGCCACGGGTACAGTTTCTCGGTCAGCGCGCTGATGTCGCGGAGTTGTTGGCCGGCTTCGACGTGTTCGTGCTCTCGTCGAGCACCGAAGGGATGAGCATCGCCTTGCTGGAAGCGATGGCGGCCGGTTGTCCGATCGTCGTCACGGCCGTCGGTGGCAACGTCGAATTGATCCAACACATGCAAACGGGCTTGGTTGTGCCGGCCAACGATGAAGCAGCATTGCGCAACGCTATCGAGAAGCTGCTGGCCGATCGGGCATTGGCCACCCGCCTTGGGACAACGGCGCGCAATGCCGTGCGTGAACGTTACAGCGTCACGGCGATGACCCAACGCTATGAAGAACTGTGGCGACGACTGGCCGTATGAGACTGCTGTTCGTGTCCAATCTCTTTCCCAACGCCGCGGAACCGACCCGCGGGATGCACAACGCACAGCAGGTTGCGGCGCTGGCCAAACGCTGCGACATCAAAGTCGTCGCTCCTATGCACCACCCCGTAGCGGACGAACCCTGGCGCGGCATCGCCGTGACGCATCCACGATTCGTCCGCGTTCCCCTGCTTTCACGGCCACTGAATGGCTGGTTGTTTGCGAGGGCCATTACACCCGTCATTCGCCAGGAACAATTTGATGTTGCCTTGGTCAACTGGGCCTACCCTGATGCATACGGCGTGATGCTCGTGGCTGAGAAGCTGAGATTTCCGTTCGCCACCACGGTTCAAGGTAGCGACGTAAACGTGCTCTTCCAAAATCCAACACGCAAACGCCAGATTCTTCGTGCCCTGCAGGCCAGCCGCACGGTGTTTTGCCGCAGCGAGGCCTTGCACGATAGGTTGTCCGCGGAAGGCGTCGCCGCCACGACTGTTTACAACGGCATTGACCGTAAGAAATTCTGCCCTCTTGACCGGGCCGAGGCGTGTCGCACGCTTGGGCTCAATCCGGACCGACAGCGCATCCTGTTTGTCGGCAATCTATTGCCCGTGAAAGGCCCGAGGGTGTTAGCAAAGGCTGCCGAGCAATTACAAACTGTCGACCTCGCCTTCGTCGGCAGCGGACCGGAAAGAATCACCGCGGGTCAACGTTTTGGCGCGCGTCCACACGACGAGATTCCGCTGTGGATGAGCGCCTGCGACGTGCTCTGCCTGCCGAGTTTGAACGAAGGCCTGCCGAACGTGGCGCTGGAAGCAATGGCCTGCGGCCTCCCCGTCGTCGCCTCACGCGTCGGTGGCGTGCCGGAAGTCGTACGCGACGGCGTGAACGGGTTTCTCGTGCCACCATCTGACCCAAACGCTCTCGCCGAAGCACTGCGGCGGGCGTTAGCCACAAAATGGGATCGCGGCGCAATTCGTGCGTCGGTCTCACGGTTTGATTGGGACGTGAACGCGCGCGCCGTGCTGGACGCGTTGGGCAAGGCGCTGGCTGCATGATCCGATCGCTCGTTAATCCGATCCGTCGCGCCCTGATGCGGTCGAAGGATGCCGTGAAGTATTCGCCGCAGACAACGCGATTGCTGCTGGCAGGTACCAGTGCGCGCCTTCGCTTCGTTCGCGACCACGCGCGCCGCGCGAACCTGCTTATGCGCGCCTACCGGCTCGCTGAGAAGAAGCCGGCCCGCGACGCGTTGCGCGGCCGAGCGGAGTCGTACTTGAACGGTGCGAATGGTACGATTTGGCGGGAGCAGCAGGTTGGCTGGTCCCGCTACCCGCGGGCGGCGGAAAGCTCACGCATCAATCGCACCATCGTCTTGAAGGCTCCACGACCGAACGGCGAGAAAGGCGTGCTGCTCGTCATGTTCGAGTACAATTGGCTGCGACTGCTGGCCAACATCAAGGACTTGGGCTACCTCAGTGAGAAGTTTGACGTTATCCTGTCAACGAGTTGGTCGCCTACGGACTATGCGTTGCTGGCGCTGGCGCTGCAGTCGCTGGGCGGCACGGTCTTCGTACAAGCCTGCAACTACGACGAGATCCCGTGGATCGAAGAGTTCAGTCCGCGCCTGAAATGTCTGCCATGTATCGCCTGTGACTGGATCAACCCGGATTGCTATCAGCCGAAACCCTTTGCGCAGCGACAAATCGATATCCTGATGGTGGCGAACTGGGCGCTGTTCAAACGGCACTGGCAGTTCTTTGAGGCGTTGAGGCGAATGCCTCGTAATTTGCGGATCACGATGATTGGGCAGGAGGAGGGACCTCACACGCTGGCAAGGCTGCGCGATCAAGCCGCGTTGTTTGGTGTCAAACAAGACATCAACTTCGTGGAAAACATCAGCATAGATGAAGTCACCCGCCATCAGTGTGATAGCAAAATCTCGCTGATCCTGTCGCGACGCGAAGGTTGTTGTGTCGCCGCAGTCGAGTCGTTGTTTGCCGACTCGCCGCTCGGCATGATGCAGAATGCCCATGTGGGTCCCCGGGCGTATATCAATGATGAGACTGGCGTCTTGTTGACGCCGGATCGCCTGGACCTGCAGCTACAGCGGTTTCTAGACAACGCTGAGGTCTTTCATGCGCGTCACTGGGCGACGGAAAACATCTCGTGCCACAGATCCATTGCCAAGGTGAACGCCTTGCTGCGCTCCCAAGCGGAGCAGCGCAACGCGCCGTGGACGGCGGACCTGAAGACGCCGTACTGGCGACCCTATCCGGTATTTCTGAATCCAGGCGACCGCGAGGAAATGCAGCCGGTGTATGAGGATTTGCATGGGCGCTTCCCCGAAGTTTTCGGGCCTGACTTGTTGGAGGAAGGCTCAGCTTGAACCGCCAGCCATCGCCTCCTGGGAAGAATCAAACCATGCAGTGTCCACTTTGCGACTCAACCAAGGTTTCCAAAAAACCGTGTCGATTCAAGGACATGATGCACTGTGAAATGTGCGGCT
>JBGPVO010000154.1:0-4761 GCA_041491705.1 Verrucomicrobiia bacterium | reverse complement strand
TTAACGTTCCTTCCAAACGGGGCTTCGGCCCGCCAGACGATGGATATCACCCAGATGTCGCCTAACATCAACATGAATGACCTGCACATGTCGTCAGCATGTCGTCAGCAGGACAGCAACACGGAGGATATCGAGTGAAGGATTCAGGAAGCTCGTTTTGCCGCAGGTTTCGGTTTGGTGCATTCACGCTGATCGAGCTTCTGGTCGTCATTGCCATCATTGGGATACTGGCAGCCATGCTGTTGCCGACGCTGAACAAGGCGAGGCAAAAGGCAAGAGCCGCGTTTTGCATCAATAATCTGAGGCAATGGGGAACTGGATTTATGATGTATGCGAACGAGTGGGACGACTATTTCCCAGCGGATGGCGATGTGTCGCGAAACGTACTAGGGCCTTATACCAGCCCCAATATGGAGGTTTGGGTCAACGCGATACCGCCCTATTTGGGAATGAAGGCATACGCGTCTGATCCAAACGTGGATGTAGCTGGCGCCATGAAGAATTTCAACTATCTCCATATCTGGGTCTGCCCAGAGAAGCGATACCTAAACCCTTTGAGCGGCACCATTAAGAATTCAGTGTTTTACGGGATGAACGATCTCTTGGACGGCAAGAAGGGATTTAACGCCACTAGCCACGTCCGCTTGTCGGCGATCAGCGCTTCGGCTGAGACCGTGTTGCTGTTTGATATTCTCGCAAACAATTGCTACGGAGATGCGGGCATGACCACCGTGGCTGCCTATCAGGCACCCTACTACGATCTCCATTCGAGCGGATGTAATTTCCTGTTTTGCGACGGCCATGTGCAATGGTTTCCCAACTCGGCTTTCGTCATCGGAAAGCTCCCGTTGGCAACCGGGATCACCAACAATCCCAGTCTGCGTTGGAGTCCGTGAAAGCGGTTTGGAAAGTGGAAAATCGCGAATAAAAATGTAGTTAACACAGAGGAGACAAGGGAATGAAAAAGGTCTTTATTGTCGCGGTACTGGGATTCATGACGCAAGCCGCACTGTGGGCGGCGCCATTCAAACCGGGGAATCTCGTAATCTATCGCGTGGGCGATGGAGTCACCCTGCTTACCAACGCGGGCAACTATGTATTCCTCGACGAAATAACGACGAACGGAACGTTGGTGCAGTCGATCTCGCTGCCGCAGAGCCAGTTTATCGACGCCAATGGCCACACCAATTACCCGATTGTCAATAGCGCGGCCGCGACCAGCGAAGGCTTGATGACCCTGTCGGTGGACGGGCGGTATCTGGTCTTCGCGGGGTACGCCACCAACAGCAGTTGGGGAAAGAACTCGCTGCCCAACGACAGTAATACTGTGCCGCGGGTGATTGGCCGGGCGGACTGGCTGGGTCAGGTCGACACGACGACCGCGCTCACGAATTTTGCCGTGGGCGGGACGAGTGCGGCACAAAATCCACGCGGTGTGGCGAGTACGGATGGGGTCAATTTCTGGATCACGTCACCGACGAATGGCGTGATGTATGTCACGTTGGGCAACCCGACCGTCACCCACATCCAAAGAAACAACAACCGGGCCATCGCTATTTTCGACGCGCGGGCCGATCTGGCGTATCCGGGCAACCAACAGCTTTACTTTGATTCGTCGACACGAGTTACGGCGATCGGTACGAACTTGCCGACAACGGGCTCCCAAAACACGAATTTGGTGGGGCTGGCTGGTCCGCCGCTTGTGAGCCCGTGGGCGTTTGTAGCGTTGCCTCTGCAGCCTGGCAACACCAACATCGACACGCTCTACCTGACGGACGAAGGCAACACCATCGCGGGCAGTGGCGGCGTGTCGAAGTGGTGCTACGACCCGAATACGGCCACGTGGAACAATTTCGGTTCATTCACAGCACTTGCGTTCGGAACACCCGCCGGGGTCCGTGGGATCGCAGCGTCGGTCAGCGTGAATGGGGCGGTGACGAATGTAACCTTGTACCTGACCGCAGGCAGCGGCGGGGCAGGCGCCGGCGTCAACAACCCCTTGGGCCTTCTTTATGTCGTCACGGACTCCACTGGATATAACGGGACGATACCGGCACAGGGGTTGCCCGCGCCGATTGTAAACGCGACCAACAACTATTACGGAGCTGGGAAGACAAACATCGAATGGCGCGGGATCGCGTGGGCCCCATCCGACACGTTCCGCGTTACGTCAGCTGCCAGAGGCAGCACCGATCTGGGGCTTACGTGGAACGCGGTGGGAGGTAATACCTACGTTGTTCAGGCAAATCCCGGTACGGGGGATGGCAGTTATAACCCGAACGCGTTTGTGGATATCAGCCCGAGCATCTTCGTTCCCACCCTCGGACCGTCCCAGACGAATTTCGTCGAAAATGGAGGAGCCACCAACAAGCCGTCGCGCTATTACCGTGTTCGCCAGACCGGTCTCCCGCTTGCCTTGGCGTTCGGACAGCAACCGACCAGTACGGGGGTGGGGCAGACGATCAGTGCGATCACCGTGCGGGTGGTCGATCAGTCCGGGTTCTTGATTTCCAATAGTACGGCCCCGATTTCTATAGCGATTGACAACAACCCCAGCGGTGGCAATCTCAGCGGTACACTGACGGTGGCGGCGGTTGGCGGTATCGCGACCTTTAGCGATTTGTCCATCGACACTGCGGGCAACGGTTACACGCTGGTGGCCACTTCTGGCGGCTTTGTTGCGACCACATCATCCGCCTTCAACATTACACCGTAACTCATCATGTAATTGGTGCCGGAGCTATAGCGAAAGGAATTTGAATCAGGGGCGCGGCCTGCTGCTTACAGGCGAACAACAATATAGCCTGCGTTCACGACTCGGTGAAACGGTAGAGGCTGCGCCCCTAACTCTTCCATTCTCTGGATTCTGATGCGGTGTGCCTCACCGGTCCGCATCGAGCGTGGTGTCACGGTAAAGTGTTTACAATCCCTCCGATGCAGACCGCGTAGGGGCGGCCCCCCGTGGCCGCCCTTTGCCAGCCAGGGCAGGCCCCGAATCCGCGCTTGCGGGGTATCGGGGCAGGCACGGTTCATCGCGAGCGGCGATTCACCACGAGCGGGGGCCCGCCCCTACAGGCCGCTGGATTGTAACAAACTGTTTGAGATACCACAGTACCGTTAGCGCGCCTGTGTCGGACTCGTGAAATCTATGCAGTGCCGGGCTGGCCTTCGTATCCGTGTGCCTTGGCGGGCCAGACGGCGATGAAGAGCAGCGTGCCGATGACGGCGCAGGCGAGCAGCGCCTTGAAGCCGGCGTCCCACCCGTGGTGCTCGACGAGGTATCCCAGTCCAAAGCCCGAAAGGGTGGTGCTGGCGTAGCCAAAAATGCTGGTGAGTCCGACGGCGGTGGCGGCGGCGCGTTTGGTGGCGAGGTTGACGGCGACGATGGCGAGCAGGCATTGCGGCCCGTACACGAAAAAGCCGGTCGCGCACAGCAGGCCGGTGGTCAGCCATTCCGAGTTCGGCGGGACTTTCCAGAACAGAAAAACTGAAACGCCGGCGAGGGCCATGTAAACAATGCAGGCACGCCCGGCGCGTCCACCGAGGAAGCGGTCAGTGATCCAGCCGCCGAGGAGGGCGCCGATCAGGCCGAAGACTTCGAACCCGGCGATCATCCACGCGCCATGCATGATTTGGATGTGCTTGACTTCCAGCAGCAGAGTCGGACCCCAATCGAAAACGGCGTACCGGATGGTGTAGACGAAGAAATTGGCGCACGAGACGAGCCAGATATATTTGTTGCGGAAAACCTTCTCCATCAAGAACGCCTTGAAATCCCCGGTCGAATCGGTTGGCGCAGTCGCGACATGCGTGCCTTCGACTTCCGGGAGGCCGACGGAGGGGGGTGTGTCGGGTAGGTTAAACCAGAGAAGCACGGAGATGACGAGGGCGATGGCGGCGGGCACGAAAAAGCAGAGCCGCCAGTTCGGCGGGAAGTAGTATCCGCTGACCAGGAATCCGCACAGCAGGGCGATCAGGATGCTGCCGATGTTGTGGGACGAATTCCAGATGGAGAATTTCGTGGCCAATTGCTTGGGCGGAAACCAATTGGCGATCAGCCGCGCGCAAGGCGGGAAACCCATGCCCTGAAACCAGCCGTTGAACATCCAGAGCAGACCGAACACGACGACGCTCGTACTGAACCCGAAAATGACATTCAGGATCGCCGAGACGATCAACGCGCTGGCCATGAACGTGCGGGCGTTGGAGCGGTCGGCGAGGAAACCGTTGGCGAATTTCGACACACCGTAGAGGACACCTTGAAGAGAGAGGAACGTGCCGAACGCCACCTTGTCGATGCCGAGTTCCTTGGCCATAATGGGCATCGCGAAGCCGAGGTTTTTGCGGACGAAATAGAAGGTGGCGTAGCCGATGATGGAGAAGATCAGGACGAGTTTTTGCCAGTGCGCGTATTTCTTGGCAATCTCCTGTGGATCGGTCAGCGTGACCGCCGCAGGGGGCGCGGGCTGGAAGATTTTTAGCAACCACCCGAGAGGACGGGCGGCTGCAGGTTGCTCGATCCTTGGTTCAGCGGCCGCTTCCGGCTCAATTTGATGGTCCAAGCTTTCTTACCTTAGCAAGACAAACGGGATTCAACAATCGCACATTGAATGATGACATTACGTGTCGACCGTGCCGCGTCCCACCCCAACGACCGAACGAGACACGTAACATACCCGGTACGATTTCGCAAGTCCGCCATGGCAGGCAAAACCCGGCGCCGAGTGGCCCGGCCGGACACGGGTTTCGTCACGGGCTTGA
>JBGPVO010000153.1:0-4780 GCA_041491705.1 Verrucomicrobiia bacterium | reverse complement strand
GGTGCTGGCCGCGTTGGCGCAGTTGTTTTCGGTATTTCTGCGCGGCACGGTGGACAGCCATTTCACGCACGTCATCCGCAATCCTGTCGTGCTGAGCGGACGCGCACTAGCGGACCCACAGAAGTTACTCGACCAGATTGGGCAGATGCCTGACACTGACCAGCAATTGCTGGCGCCATTCGCCGTGTTGGTCCGCTCGAACGCGGCCACTCGGCTTCCGGGTGGTAACCACTCGCATTGAGAGTGCATTTGACAGGCTGCGGTGCGGCGGTTATGATGCGTGCAACTTGCATTGACGCGAAGAGTCTTCATCCCCGGTTCGTGCGAGGGATGAGAAGCGTTTGAGAGGGGTGTGAAACCAAATTGTCGGAAGTCAGACTGAAAAAAGGTGAGCCTGTGGAAAAGGCCCTGCGCCGGCTGAAGAAGAAGCTGGATCGCGAGGGGACGTTGCGTGAAGCGCGGGCCCACCGTCACTACGAAAAACCGAGCGAAAAGCGTCGGCGCAAAGCCCGAGGGCCTCGTACCTTCATGGGTTTCTAAACGAGCATCAACAATCAGCGGGGCCAGCGCCGCGACGCGAACGCTGGCCCCTCTTTTCATGTTTGCATTTTCGACCTGCTGGAATTCTCAGCGCCACACGGACGGGCGCGCGATGGTCAATGAGGTGCGCGCGCTCGGTTTCGAATATGCCGAACTCGGCCACGGCACGCGCGTGTCGCTCCTCGACGGCGTGCAGCAGGCAGTGGCGGCGGGTGAAATCAGGATCAGCTCGCTCCATAATTTTTGTCCCCTGCCCGTCGGCCTGATGGGGTCGGCCCCCGACTATTACCTGCCCAGCTCGCGGGATGAGAACGAGCGTCAGTGCGCGGTGCGCCACACGTTGCGCACGATCGACTGCGCAGCGGCCCTCGGCGCCAAATTTGTCGTGTTGCACCTCGGGCTCGTGCCCATGCGCAATTACACCGTGCGCCTGCTGGGGCTGCACGCGGAAGGACGAGACGATACACCGAAGTTTCAACGATGGCGCGACAAGGCCCTGGCCGTGCGCGAGAAGAAGCGTCCGAAACATCTCGACCAGGTCTTTCGCACGTTGGAGGCAGTCCTACCACGCGCGAAGGAAGTGGGCGTGACCCTCGGGATGGAAACGCGGCTCGGGATTGAAGAAATCCCCAGCGAGGAGGAGGCGGACCAGATTCTCACCCGCTTTGGCACGGACGCGATCCTGTACTGGCACGACGTCGGCCACGCTGCCGTGAAGGAGTTGCTCGGCCTGATGAATCTGGAAGGCATGTTGCACCGGTTCCGCAGTCGCACGGCGGGGATGCATTTACAGGATTTCGCGCCGCCTGCGATAGACCATCTGCCACCGGGTCGTGGGACATTCGATTTCGGGCGGCTGGCGCCGTTTGTCACCGAGGACATGGTGCTGGCGTGGGAAATCCATCCCGATTGGAAGGCGGAGCACATCGTGGAAGGCGTCAAACGGGTGCACGAGTTGCTCAAGAGATCGGTCACGGTATGAAGAAGCAACTGGGCGCATTGGTGCGGGTGGTAGTGAGCGTGGGCATCCTGGCCTACCTGTTCAATGGCATTTTTCATAAGGAAGCGACGGATTATTTCCTGGCGCACAACATTGACCCGGACTCCCTGAGCTGGGTGGAGCGAGCGCGCATCGTCTGGAGCGTGGGGCCTCAGGCGCTGTGGCACGAGTTTCAGAGAATCGATCCCCTGTGGTTCGCCGCCGCCGTCATTTCCGCCGGGATACCGGTGGTGCTCGGGATCGTGCGGTGGCGTTGGATCCTGCACGTTCAGGGTCTGGAAGTGAAATTCTGGCGTCTGTTTTCGATTACATTCATTGGGGCGTTCTTTAACGCTTTCATGCTGGGCTCGACGGGCGGCGACGTGGTCAAGGCCTGGTACGTCGCGCATGAGACACACCACAAGAAGGCCGAGGCCATCGCCACCGTTGTGGTCGACCGCTTAATTGGATTGCTGGTGCTGTTCGTCATCGCACTCGCCATGATGGCAGTTTTCTATGACCGCGTGTTCGACGATCCGAAACTGTTCTGGTTCTCCATGGCGACGCTCGGGGTTGTTCTGTTCACGGTAACCGGCACAATCGTTGGCTTGTGGCGGGGCTTTGCCGACAAACTTCCCGGACTGCGCTCGCTGCTGCGACGGTTGCCGAAATACGACATGTTGCGACGGATGGTGGACGCCTATCGGGTCTACGCCTCTCATCCCGCGATCCTCGTCAAGACGGTGCTCGTGTCCTTCCCCGTGCACTTCTTTTCGATGCTCAGCATCTGGTGTGTGGGCCGTGGGTTGGGAGTCCACTCCCCAACAATCACCGACTACTTTCTGTATTTGCCGATCATCAACTCAGTGACTGCCGTGCCGATCACGATTTCAGGTTTTGGCGTGCGCGAGGGAATGTACGTCAAAATGTTTCACGAGGTCGGCGTGGCCGGATCGGCGGCGCTGGTGATGTCCCTGCTGGGCTATCTCGCCACGTTGTTCTGGAGCATTGTCGGCGGCGGGTTTTTCCTCACCCACCGAAAAGAGCTTCCCCCGACGAAGGAAATGACAACGGGCCAAGACGAATGATGGGTTGCAACGTCAAGACAGGACGGTGAGCGTTCCGCTGGTAACGCCCAACTGTTTGACCACGTTCAGGCGGTGGAACAACACGGATGGATCGGTTGCCGCTCCGTCGATCAGTTCCCGATAGCTCTGCAAGATGGCGCGGGTCTTCACCGCGTCTTCCTCAAGCAGCTCCACACGAAACACCCGGGCGCCTGCGTCGACAAACGACTGTATAAAATCTGCCCCACTCTGTGCCCGCGCGTGGTACACCGTGTTGCGGCAACCCACATCGGCTTTGACGGGATGTTCCACACCTACGCGGTCGCGCAACTTCAAGTTGTGGCGGTCGCAGGGACGCCCGCAATTGGACGCGTCCGTGCCCTGGGACAGGAACGCGGCGAACACGCAGTGCTCCATATGAAACATCGGAATGTGCTGGTGGATCGTCAACTCAAACCAACCCGGCGGCGCGGCCCGCAGCAAATCGAGCACCTGTTGTGCGTTCAGATCATACGAGACAGTCAGCCGTTCCAGTCCCTCGCGCACGAGAAGCTCTGCCGACAGCGGATTGGCCACATTGAGCGAAAAATCCCCAATCCTGCGCAACGGGCTGCCGCGAAAGTAATCGAGTCCGCCCAAATTGCGAATGAGAACGCCATCGGGGCTCGCCGCCTCGATGAGTTTGAAGAATCCCTGCTCACCCGCCTTCTGGATTCGCGGCGTGGCGAGAAATATTTGCGCACCCTGGTGTTGCCGTACGAACACCACCGCCTCGTCGTAGCGGCGGATGTCCTCGAAATCCACATAAATCGTGGCGCAACCGGACTCGAGCGCCGCCGTGATCTGATCCATGGTGCGACACAGCACGACGAGTTGCGCAGAGCCGTTGGTTTGCGGTCGGGGTATGTTCGCCAACAACTCGGACAGGATCGGTTTCAGGACGGGACGTTGCGGTGACACCGCCACGCGTGCGCCAACCAACTTTTCCACAAGCTCGCGCCGCAGGCGGTTGAGCTCGCTCACGGGCAGGATCACTTGCCCAACGAGCTTGTTGTGAACCTCGCCCAAAACAAAGTTTGTTTCCCCCAACCTCCCCAGTTGCTCGCGCAGGAGTTTCTCCGTGAGCGGGTGCTTGAACGCCGTCTGCAGGGTCATCGACGAACTGGCTCGCACGCCATTGGTCTCAACGGTCAAAGGCTTCCCCACCGCCCCGGTCACCGTGAGATCGATTGTCGTCTTGGGAAGCGGAATACCATTCTTGTACGTCCGCTTCAACTCGCGCTGCAGTTGCGGGTCACTCGTCTTCCAGACCCGGTCACCGGGCTGCAACTTGCCGAACTCGACGTGACCACGCTCAAAGTACAGGCAGTTGTCACGGACCTCCCAAATGCGGCCGCCCTGTTCGTGATCCGTGTCACCGCCGTTGTCGAATACCACGCCGTCGCCGGCACTCAGCGTTGTTTGCGGATCGACCTCGACGTGGTCAATGCCCACCTGTCGGATGAATCCCACAAATGGCCCGCGCTTCTTGCCGAATCGCGCATGAACCAGTTCCTGGTGGTTCACGCCATGCAGCCAGCCCGAATACAGGCCGCGCGAAAAGGTCATCTCCAGCTTGTACTGATCCAGATCGTCAGGGGCGGCAGGCTGATCGCCGAGGGCCGCATCGATGGCCTTGCGATAGACCTGGCACGTCGCCGCGACGTACTCCGGTGATTTGAGTCGCCCTTCGATCTTGAACCCGGTCACGCCAAGGCGGATCAATTCTGGAATCTCGCGCACCGCTGCAAGGTCCTGCGGCGAAAGGAGATAACGTCTGTCGCCGAGCTCCTTCATCACGCCATCAACGACCAACTCATACGGCAACCGGCATGCCTGGGCGCACTCGCCGCGGTTGGCGCTGCGCTGTCCGAGCGCTTCGCTCGTCAGGCATTGCCCCGAATATGCCACGCACAACGCGCCGTGAACGAACACCTCCAGCGTCGGAATGTCCGCAGCTCCATTGAACTTCGCCATCTCCCGCATCGACGCTTCGCGGGCCAACACCACGCGCTGGATGCCGAGACGCGCGGCGAACCTCGCGCCTTCCGGCGACGTAATGGTCATCTGGGTCGAGGCATGAACGTCCATGTGCACGCCCAATTCGCGGGCGAGAACGGCCAGACCGAGGTCCTGAACGATGACCACATCCACG
>JBGPVO010000152.1:0-4806 GCA_041491705.1 Verrucomicrobiia bacterium | reverse complement strand
GTAGCTCTCGTGCTTCGACGGAGAGACAAAGATGTCGGCGCGTTGGAGAAGCGCGGCCTTTCGCTCGCCCGTCACGTGGCCCGTGAACTCCACGTGCGCGGTCGTGACCTTCTCCGCGAGCCGGCGCAGCTTCCGTTCGTATGCGCGTCCTTTCATGTAGGCCGGCCCGCCGCAGATGAATACGCGGACCATCTTCCCGTGCGTATCCACGTGGGGCAGGGCCGCCAGCAATCGTTCGATCCCTTTCTCTGGCGATAAACGACTGAGCGTGATGATGACAATGCCGTCCCGTCCGATGTCGGACCCCTCTCCCCGTCTTTGGGGGAGAGGATTTACCACGCTCGGAGCGTGGTGAAGGTGAGGGGAGCGGTGCGCCGCCACGTTTCCCCACGGCAGCACAATAATCTTGTCCGCCGCGCACCACGGATAACACCGCAGGATCATCTCCCGCATCGGCGCCGAGGGCACGACGATGCGCGCGCTGTGACGCACACATTCGTATTGCTTCTCGAACACCAGGCGCAGCACGTCGGGCATTGCGCGGAACCACCGGAATCGCGCCGCCGTTTCCGGGCGAATCAAACCGCGCAGGTAGAACCTCGTGAAATACTCAACGACATCGACATGAAAGATGGTCACGATTCGGTAACCCCGCTCTGCGAGCGGGGCAAAATCCGGTCCCTCACTGATATCGTTGCTCAACACGACGCACTGCTTTGGGTCGCGCTTCAAAATCCCAGCCGTCGTTGCCTGCTCAAACTCCCGGCAAAACCGCGCGTACTGGAGTTCAGTCATCTGAGCGAGCGGTGTTGGGAGGTTCAACCGCAGCGACTTTGGGCTGAGCACGCTGAACGCGAACGGCTCGCCCGTTCGCCACTCGCGAATCAAATAATCTGCCACCGCTTTCCCGCCGCCTAGCGGTTCCAAGTCGGAGAATTCTGCATGCGCCGCGGAGTAGAGAACTTCAAGGTTCACAGTGTGTGGTCAATGAGTTCAGGCATGCGAAGCCCCGTGCTCCGCGCTAGCGTGCTCGCCATGAAGGGAGTGCTAGCAAATGCAGACTCCTAACGCCAGCGGAAATGGACGCCACCATGGCGTCCTTTTTTACGCCGTTGGGGTGTCTAATGTTTGTTAGACGTTGAAGGGTATGAAACTGGACGAAGCGATAACAGCTTTCCTCAGAGGGGCTGACGCTCTCAGAATTGTGCTCTTCATACTGGTGATGGTTTTCTACACTTGGGCATGGTTTCGTCAGGGCTGCCTGTTGCCTCGGTATGTACACGCTTTTGCCGGTTTGGCCTTCATTGCGGCGGCGGCGGTTGCAATGGTCGTGTACTCGGGAGATCGTTCGACAGCCGGTGGTCTCCTGCTGATTGTGGCACTATGCCCCACCATTGTGTATGCAGCATTTGTAGTTTTCGGAGGGGCGTACAAACGACCGCAGCGCCCCGATGACGATAATTGATGAGAACGTCTAACAATTCGGCGGAGCCACGCATATCTTTGGTCACTAGTTTCGCCGGGCTAATGGTCTCCGTCGCCACGGTGTTGGGACAGACGAAGGCTTCCGACGACATGAAGCCGAAGCCGTGGCCGCACGGACCGTACGACAAATTGATGGTCTCTCCCGCACCGAAGCCATCTGCCATGCCACTCATCGTCGAGCCGCAGCCGACTGGGTCCAACCAGCCACCAAAGATCCTCATCTATCACGGCACGCAACGTGAGGAGGTCGGCACCACGAGCACCAATCGGCTGGCGCCTCCCACATTGAAACTGCAGAACAAATGATAAGCAGCCCAACCATTCTCTTCCGCCACCAGCGACCCGCAGCCAGCCTTGCCGTAGCTGAGCTTTGGCCGTAGGCTTTACAACGAAAGGAACTGAGCTATGCCGAAATACGTGATCGAGCGCGAAATACCGGGAGCGGGGAAGCTATCGCCGGAGCAGCTTCAGGCAATTTCGCAGAAGTCCTGCGGCGTGCTGCGGCAGTTGGGCCCGCAAATCCAGTGGATACAGAGTTATGTCACCGATGATAAGATCTACTGCGTTTACATCGCTCCGAACGAAGAGATGGTGCGTGAGCACGCTCGACAGGGCGGCTTTCCGGCAAATCGCATCTCCGAGATCAAACAGGTCATTGATCCAACGACGGCAGAAGCATAACCATGCCCTTCAGCGAACCGCGAAAGCCTTCGGCGCTCGCGGCGGCTAGGGTTACCCTCAGGGCTGGGGGAACCGTTTGTTGAGAAACCGGCCGTTTTTCTGGATGAGGTCGCCGTCCACGTACAATTCGCCGCCTTGGCGGAGGTCGCATACCATGTCCCAGTGCAGTCCACTGCGGTTCTTGTTGCCCGTCTCGGTGTAACCCGCGCCGAGCGCGAGATGGATCGTGCCGCCGATCTTTTCGTCGAACAACGTGTTCTTCGTGTAGCGCGTCACATTATAGTTGGTGCCGATGGCGCCTTCGCCGAGGTAACACGAGCCGCTGTCCATCTTGATCATCGCCCGCAGGAAGTCCTGTCCCTTCTCAGCCTCGGCCTTCACGACTTTCCCGCGCTCGAACGTCAGCCGCGCGCCGTGCACTTCACGTCCGCCGTGGACCGCCGGGAAACTGAACTTCACGTGCCCCTCGACGCTGTCCTCGACCGGCCCCGTGAACACCTCGCCGTCGGGAAAATTGTAGTGACCGTCGCAGTTGATCCACTTGCGTCCTTTGCACGAGTAACGGATGTCCGTGTCCTCCGCGACGATGTGCACTTGGCGCGACTTGTTGAGGAAATTGGTGAGCGCCTGTTGCTCCTTTGAGATGCGCTTCCACGCGGCGATTGGATCGCGGTCGTCGAGATGGCCCGCGCCGAAGACGAATTCCTCGTATTCCATCAGCGACATCTCGGCGTCCTGCGCGCTGGCGTTGCACGGCCACTGCGTGCCGACCCACCGCAGCGCCCCGCTGGCGCTGCGGTCCATGAAGATCTTGTTGATCGGCTTGCGCGCCGACGACGCCGCGGCCATCCGCTTGGGATCAACATTGGTCAG
The DNA here is from genome assembly GCA_041491705.1 of Verrucomicrobiia bacterium. Taxonomy (GTDB): domain Bacteria; phylum Verrucomicrobiota; class Verrucomicrobiia; order Palsa-1439; family Palsa-1439; genus Palsa-1439. The sequence continues at coordinate 1,767 of JBGPVO010000152.1, read as the reverse complement.
CGCCTTCGTGTTCTCCTCGGCCCAGAAGCTGATGAGCGCGTCCACTTTGTTCAGCTTGAACTTCGCGAATGGCGACACCCATTTGAGTTGCTCGCGGTTGGCCTCGGCGAAGAACACTTCCGCCAGACCGTCAATGCGCAGGTCGGTAATGACGAATGCGCCGCGCCGCAACGCGGCCTGATAACATTCGCGAATCAGTGGCGCAGCGCACGCGTCACCCTGAATGGCAACGACGTCGCGTGGCTTCAAGGCGATGGAGTATTCGGTGAGCAAACGAGCCAGCTTTTCGTGTCGCGGGTCTCTCATTAGCCTGCCTCCAGTTGTTCCAGTGTACACCCGGCGGGAGGCTCGCCGTCAGCGAGATTTCGCCTGCTTCACGTAGCCCTGAATCTCTTGAGGGCGCACTCCCACCGAAGTACCAACAAGTTTACCCCAGGGATCGTAAACTTGCACTCGCGGAATCGCCGTGATCCCAAATTGTCTCGCGACGGGCGAGCGCCAATCGATGATGTTGATCTTCACCAGCGCAATATCCGGGTCGCTGGCCGCCAGCCTCTCCAACTGTGGCGCAAGGCTGCGGCATGGGCCGCACCAATCGGCGTAAAAATCGACCACCGTCACTTTGCCACGCACAAGGTGGTCCTCCAGTTTGACCTCGGTGTTGCCCCTGACGAGATTGATTTCGGAGGGGTGTTCGCCCGTGGGTGGCTCTTCCGTTGCGTGTGGTCGTAACACCACGGGGAGTCGCTCCGCCACCGGCGGCCGTTTCCCCCATTGCATGCTGGCCACGGATGAGACGGGAATTCTTTGAATCTCGCCGTCGCTGCTGGCAACCACGAATCTGGCATTCTCGAACTGAAGGACCTTGGTGTTGATCGTCCCGTTCGGACGCATGTCCAGCGAAACCGGTGTCGCGCTATCGGCAAACTCAATGCTACTCACCGCGGACGCTGGCTCTTTGAGTTCGCCCCCGCTGGGAGTCTTCAGCGTAAAGGTCGCGTCGGAGTATTGGGTGACAAAACCCGTAATCCTCTGTCCGTTACTCAACAGCAACGCGTCAGCGGCAGGACAGGCCCCAACTACACCGAGCAATGCCGCTACCGCGCAAATCGACGTTTTCACACTGGGCCGCATGTAGTTCCTGTCTCGAAGCTAGCGTCTCTCTTAGCCTGTGAGAGGATCGGTTGTGCATACTTCGTGCCAGCCAATGAGTGTGAGCTTCCGCGGTTGGCTTGGAGACGTGACGTTTGTGGACGTACACGTGGTTGGTCGGAAACCGACTAGTAATAGAACGTGAATGTCGCGTCGCGAGGCTGGTCTCCCACCAATTCATTAAGGTTGCCGGGCAGAGCGTCGAACGGAGCTGATTCTGCAACGGCTTGAATGCAGTAGTCTGCATAGCCAGAATGGGCGGTCGTCTTAGTGACTCTCAGTTCTCGGATTTCCCCGTCGCTACAGATTTGGAAGGCGACAGAGACTTCTCCTCGTCTATACAAATGGAAGCGTTCGACCAGACCGTACCACCGCGCTTGGACAGCCTTGATTATCTTCTTGTCGTACGCGCTGAAAGGGTTGCCCTTGCTGTTGAAGTTTGTGACGAGATTCGTGCTTCCGGCAGAATGGGCGTCAGGTTTGGGTAAATCGGTTCGCGAGTACTTGGAATCCATCGCGCAGCCAGCCATAAAGATGAGAAGTACCGAAACGGCCCGGTTCATGGCTATTCTCCCCGCGTTAACCATTCCACCGGCAGCATAGGTGGCTCGTACT
>JBGPVO010000151.1:0-4839 GCA_041491705.1 Verrucomicrobiia bacterium | reverse complement strand
TCAACCTCTACCACAACAACGGGGTGGCCTCACGGCTTGACGTCGAGGATACACCGCATTTGGAGTTCGTCAACGCCTTTGCGGTGGGGCGGGAACTTCGGGGCGCCAGCGAACGGAGCTTTCGTGGCGCTTGACAACTGTTTGCCGATACCCTATTTTGTAAGCATTCACTAACATGATGCGCCCGCGCCATAACGTCCCCAGCGCCCAACGCCGCGCCCAGATACTGCAGGCGGCCACGGAGTTGTTTGCCAGGCAGGGGTTCAACGGCACGACCACGCGCGAGATCGCCGACCGCGTGGGCGTGAAGGAGACGATTCTCTTCCGCCTCTTCCCCAGCAAACGTGATTTGTATTGGGCAGTGATCGACACCAAGACCCGCGCCACATCGGGACGCAAACTGCTGGAGAGCCAACTTGCCTCGGAGGGCGACGAGCGGAAGATGTTCGCGACGATCGCCCGGGACATTCTGGAGCGCAATCTGAAGGACTCGACCCTGACGCGGCTACTGCTATTCAGCGGCCTTGAAGAGCATGAACTCTCCGAGCGGTTCTACCAAACATACATTGCGGAGTATTATGCAACGCTGGCCAGCTACATTCGGAGGCGGATTGGCGAGGGCGCGTACCGCAACGTCGATCCCGTGTTGTCGGCACGCGGCTTTCTGGGGATGGTCTTCAATTACTTTCTCGTTCAGGAATTGTTCGGTGCAGAACGATACCAGAAATTCAGCATCAAGAAGGTCAGCGAGACCCTCACCGACATCTGGTTGGATGGAATGCTCAAACGCATATGAATATGAAATGTTTCCGTCGCACTGTCTTGTTGGTCGCCGCCCCCTTGCTGCTTGCGGCAGGCTGCTCGCGAAAGGCCGCACCGCCCACGCCGCCGCCCGCACCGGTCCTCATCGGCAAGGCCGAACAGAAAACCGTCCCCGTCCAGATCAAGATGATCGGCAACGTGGAAGCCTATTCGACCGTGACGATCAAGTCGCAGGTCAACGGTCAGGTGAGGGAAGTGCATTTCCGCGAGGGGCAGGACGTGAAAAGGGGCGACCCGTTGTTTACGATCGATCCGCGCCAGTACGTGGCAACAATGAAGGCTGCCGAGGCGCTGGCGATCAAAGCGAAAGACAATCTCGAACGCAGCCGCAGGCTTCTCGAGGACCACACGATTTCGCAACAGGAATACGACGACGCGCAGGCCAGCTTTCAGGCGGCCGACGCGGCGTTGGATCGCGCGCGACTGGACGTGGAATTCTGTTCGATCTCTTCGCCGATTGACGGCCGTACGGGCGACCTGATGGTGGACGTCGGCAATCTCGTGAAGGCCAACGACAACCCGGCCCTCATCATGATCAATCAGATCAATCCCATTTACGTGAACTTCGCGCTGGCGGAAAAGTATCTGCCACAGGTGAGGAAGTTTATGGCTGCGGGTCCGCTCAAGGTCAGCGTCAAGGTGCCATCGGAAGCCGAGCCCGAAGAAGGCGTGGTAACATTCGTGGACAACGGGGTGGATACGACGACGGGGACGATTCACATGAAGGCGACCTTCGAAAACAAACAGCGGCGGTTGTGGCCGGGAGAGTTTGTCGATGTCATCCTGACGGTGACGGAACAGCCAAACGCCACCGTCGTGCCGACCGTCGCGATCCAGACCGGTCAATCTGGCCAGTACGTTTTCGTCGTGAAAGCCGACCACACGGCCGAGATGCGGCCTGTGGTCGTTGGCCAGAGCGTCGGCGATGAAACCGTGATTGAGAAGGGTGTCCAACCGGACGAGACCGTGGTGACGGACGGTCAACTCCGGATCGTGCCCGGCGGGAAGGTCGAAATCAAGAACGGACTCAAGGCCAGTTAGGGAATTCACATGCAGATTGCGGAGAATTTCATCCGACGACCGGTGGCGACGACATTGGTGATGCTGGCGATCGCGCTGTTCGGCATCGTCGCCTATCGGATGCTGCCTGTGAGCGACCTGCCGAACGTGGATTTCCCGACGCTGCTCGTCACCGCGAGCCTGCCCGGCGGCAGCCCCGAGACAATGGCGTCGGCTGTGGCGACGCCGCTGGAACGGCAGTTCTCGACGATTGCGGGCATCGACTCAATGAACTCGGTCAGCAGCCTCGGCAGCGTCCAGATCACACTCCAGTTTAACCTGAGCCGCAACATTGATGCCGCCGCCCAGGACGTGCAGACCGCGATTGCCCAGGCGCTCTCGCAGTTGCCGCAAGACATGCCGAGTCCCCCGACGTACCGCAAGGTCAATCCCGCCGACCAACCGGTGCTGTATCTTTCGCTCAGTTCCCCCACCCTCCCACTTTCGGACGTGGATGAATTCGCCGAGACGTTGATGGCGCAACGTATTTCAATGGTACAGGATGTCGCGCAGGTCCAGGTGTTCGGGACCCAGAAATACGCGGTGCGCGTGCAGGTTAACCCAAAGACCCTGGCCTCACGGCAAATCGGCATCGACGAGGTCGTCAACGCCGTCCAGCAGGCGAACGTGGATCTGCCAACGGGTACTTTGTACGGGCACGATAAAGCGTTCACGGTCCAAGCCAACGGCCAGTTGCTGCACGCCGCGGATTACGAACCGGTCATTGTCAGCTATCGCAACGGCTCGCCGGTCCGCATCAAGGAAATCGGGCGCGCCATCGACAGTGTCGAGGCCGACAAGGTGGCCGCCTGGTACAATCGCACCCGCTCCGTCATTCTCGCCATTCAACGCCAGCCCGGCAGCAACACGATCCGCGTCGTGGACCGCATCAAGCAACTCCTGCCGCAGTTCCGCGCGCAAATGCCACCGTCTGTCGACCTGAACATCCTCTACGACCGGTCGGCCAGCATTCGCGAGTCGGTCAACGACGTGCGGTTCACGTTGGGATTGACCATCGCGCTGGTCGTCATGGTGATTTTCCTGTTCCTGCGCAATATCTCGGCGACGATCATCCCGAGTCTCGCCCTGCCAGTGTCGATCATCGGCACGTTTGCCGTGATGTATCTGCTCGGCTACAGCGTGGATAATCTCTCGCTGATGGCGTTGACGTTGTCGGTCGGGTTCGTCGTGGACGATGCCATCGTCATGCTCGAGAACATCGTGCGCCACATGGAAATGGGAAAGTCGAAATGGCAGGCGTCGCTCGACGGCTCCAAGGAAATCGGGTTCACCATTCTCTCGATGACGCTATCGCTGGCGGCGGTATTTATTCCCGTATTGTTCATGGGCGGGATACTCGGCCGGTTGCTGCACGAATTCGCCGTGACCATCGGCGTAGCGATCCTCGTATCGGGCTTTGTCTCGCTCACGTTGACGCCGATGCTGTGCAGCCGTTTCTTGCAGCCGCCGAAGGAAGCGCACCACGGCCGCGCGTATATGGTGCTCGAACATTTCTTCGACAAGATGCTCGATGTTTACGACCGCACCTTGCAATGGGCCCTTCGTCACCGCGCCGGTACTATCATTGTATCGGCGATCATGGTGGTCATCACCGGCTACCTGTTCGTCATCATGCCGAAGGGCTTCCTGCCGAGCGAGGATACCGGTAGCCTGTTTGCGTTCACCGAAGCGGCGGAGGGAATCTCATTCGACGCGATGGCCGAGCACCAGAAGGCCATCGCCGACATCGTGATCCAGGACCCGAACGTCGACAACATCATGTCCAGCATCGGCAGCATCGGCACGGTCGCCGGTGGGCTGAACCAGGGCCGCATCTTTATCCGGCTCAAGCCACGCGGCCAGCGTAAGCTCAGTTCCGACCAGATCATCGAAGAGATGCGGCCCAAGCTCTCCCATGTGCCCGGCATCCGTGTGTTCATGCAGAACCTGCCGCCGATACGCATCGGCGGCCAACTGACCAAGAGCCTCTATCAGTTCACAATCCAAGGGCCCGACATCAAGGACCTCTACGCGCACGCACGGGAGATGGAATCGAAGATGCGCGGCCTGAGCGACCTCCTGCAGGACGTGACGACCGACCTGCAAATCAAGAACCCGCAAGTCAACGTCGAGATCGACCGCGACAAGGCATCCACGATGGCCGTCACGGCGCACCAGATCGAAGACGCACTGTACTCGGCGTATGGTTCACGACAGGTCTCCACGATCTATGCGCCCAACAATCAGTATCGGGTCATTGTGGAACTCGAGCCGCAGTACCAGACCTCTCCGACGGAGTTGCCGCTGTTGTACATCCGTTCGGCGAAAGGCCAGTTGGTTCCGCTGGACAGCGTGGCGCATCTCACGAAAGACTACGGCCCCCTGTCGATCAACCACCTGGGCCAGTTGCCGTCGGTGACCGTCTCGTTCAACCTGCGTCCCGGCATCGCGCTGAGCCAGGCGGTGGATGCGGTCTCGCGGCTGGCGCGACAGACGGTGCCCGCGACGATCAGCTACAGTTTCCAGGGCACCGCGCAGGCGTTCGAATCATCCACGAAGGGCCTCAACATGCTGTTGCTGATGTCGATCCTCGTGATCTACATCATTCTTGGCGTGTTGTATGAGAGCTTCATACATCCGATCACGATTTTGTCGGGCTTGCCGTCGGCGGGACTCGGCGCGTTGGTGACCTTGTGGCTGTTCCATTACGATCTGAACATCTACGCGTTCGTCGGCATCATCATGCTGGTCGGCATCGTGAAGAAGAACGCCATCATGATGATCGACTTCGCCCTCGCAGCCCAACGCAACGAAGGCAAGAGCCCGCGCGACGCCATTTATGAGGGTTGCCTCGTCCGCTTCCGTCCCATCATGATGACCACGATGGCAGCGCTACTGGGCGGTTTGCCACTGGCTTTGGGTACCGGCACTGGCTCCGAATTACGCCGTCCGCTGGGC
>JBGPVO010000150.1:0-4843 GCA_041491705.1 Verrucomicrobiia bacterium | reverse complement strand
GTCTGGTACGATTGTCTTATTTCCAGTCTTTCTGTGTTCGGCGTCTTCTTTCTGGCGCGGGCGTTGTGGCGTAGCGACAAGCCGGCGGTTTTCGCCAGCGCGCTCTATGTGACGCTGTACCCAAGCTACGGACGGACGGTGAAGAACCTGTTTCTGCGGGAAGATTTCGCAATCCCCCTCATCATCTTTGGGCTCTTTTTCACTGTGCGGGCGATGCAATGTGCATCTGACGTCTCACCCGACGGAACACAGACACGCAGCCGAGACGGCGGCGCCACTACGGAGTTTCTGGCGGCGCTGTTCTGGCTTGCGGCGCTGGCGAGTTGGCATTTGACGCAGTTTGTGATGGCGCCTTTCGTTGTCGCGGCGGTGCTGGTGTATCTGGGTCGGGGTGAAACTCCGCGGGTTCCGTGGCTGGTCTTGACGCTGGCGGCGGGCGGCGTGCTGGTTCCGGTCCTGCGGGCGAAGCAGTTTTATCTTTCCCCGATGATGTGCGGGCTATACGCGCTGTCGATGGCCGTGTGGATCAACGGCGGGCGGAAGCGCGCGGCGTTAGTGTTTGCGGGTTGGATGCTCGCTTTGTTGGCCCTGAGCGCGCTGCTGCAGAAGCCCTATGGCGAATACGCGCACGTCTATCAAATGTTTTTCTACAAGTTGCGGTTTCTGGGACAACGACCCGCGAACCCCGCGCTGCTGCTGTGGGAGGCGCGTGTGCTGTGGGAGGGCGGCGCGTTCAACACGGCGGAATGGGGCGAGTTTTGGCGGAGCTTGAAGTGGTGCGGGCCGCTCGGATTGGTTGCGGCGATGCTGCTGGCCAGTCGAAAGCAAGGCGCAGCCCCAACGAACGTGTTCATCGTGTTTACCCTCCTGCTGGTGCCGCTGGCGTGGATGGTGGTTCGCAATTTTACGTTTCTTGGGTTTGCGGTGGCCGTGCTGGCGGTCGGAGTAATGGGGCGGGGCACCTGGTGGAAGGTGGTCGTGTTCGCCGCCGTTGTGTGGCAACTGGTAACGCTCAACTTTCGATCGTTGGAACGGCAGCAGCCGGCGCCCGACGAGTATCGGCCTATCGTGAAATGGCTGCAGGAACACACGCCGACGAATGCGGTGGTGCTCGCGTCGATCTCGGAGTCGCCCGTGTTCCTCGCGGACACCGGGCGACCGATCATCATGCATCCGAAATTCGAGAACCAGCGGATCCGCGAGCGCTATCGCGAGATGCTGGAGGCGATTTACGGCAGTGAGGAACAATTCTACGGCTTTGCGCACAAGTACGGCGCCAGCTATTTCGTGTACGATGTCGGGTTTCTGTACAACGGGTTGGAATCGCGGCGCTACAAGGCGGACAAGACAGGGCCGCTCGACCCGAACTGCGCAGCGGAGTTGTTCCAGAATCATCCTGAGCGGTTGCGCCAATTCAAACTGGAAACGGCGAACGACCGATTCGCCATCTTCCGCGTCCTCACTTCACCGTAGCCTGGTGAAAAAGGATGTCGCCGTTGACTTCAAAGTGGATGCCATCCACGTTCGCGCGGCAGGCCATCAACGACTCTGCGTGTGCGAGCGGAACCATCGGCGCTTCTTCGAAAATGATCTCCTGCGCCTTGCGATAAAGCGCGGCGCGCTTTTCGGGATCGAGTTCGCGTCGGGCGGCCACCATGAGATCGTGATAAGCGTCGTTCATCCAGAAGCAGACATTGAGCGCGGAGCCGAGCGTTGCCGTGTCCTTGTCGAGTAACACGTAGAGGAAATTGTCCGCGTCGCCGGTGTCGCCGACCCAACCCATCAACGCCATTTCGTGTTCGCCGTGACTGGTGCGGCTGAGATGCGCGCCCCATTCGTTGGGGACAATTTCGACTTTGATGCCAGCCCTTTCGAGATCAGCTTTAATCATCTCCGCAGCGCGAAGCGGATTGGGCAGATACGGCCGCGGGTTGGTCATCACCTCGAGTTTCAGGGGGAGCATCGGTGGTAAAGGGCCCATAGGCGGAGGCGGCGCAGGCTTCTCTGATATGGAATCGTTATAGCCCGGGATGAAGGAGGGGAGCGGGTTCTTGGCGACGACGGCAGCGCCGCGATAGACGTCGGTAATGAGGTCGTGTTTGTTGATGGCGCTCGCGATGAGATGGCGGAAATTTACGTCATTGAGCGGTGGCTTCTGGCAATTGAACGCGAGGTAACAGACGTTCAAGCCGGGGGCGGTCAAGAGTTTCAGTGATTTGTCGGCGCGGATGATGGGCAGGCTGTTCGGATCGATGCCGTCCATCGCCTGGATTTGTCCCGTTTGGAGTTGAATCAACCGTGTCGCGGAATCGGGAACGACTTTGAAGGTTAGGCGTTCGATTTTCGGCTTGCCTTCCCAATAGTCGGGGTTCGCTTCGAGCACGATGCGCTCGTTAGGGAGCCATTCGATGAACCGGAACGGGCCGGTGCCGACGGGATGACGCTGGTCGATGAACTTCGGGCTGATGAGGTGCGCCGCCGGTATGCAGAGACTGGCCAACAGGGGCGCGTGCGGCTCGCGCAGACGGAGGCGCAAGGTCATCGGGTCAACGACTTCGACCGCCGTGATCATGTTGAACATGGCCGACCAGTAGGCGAACGTGGCGTCGGCCAGGTGGGCAGGGTTGGACTTGTCCATCTGGCGCTGGAAACTGAACGCGGCAACCTGCGCATCCAACGGCGTGCCGTCATGAAAGCGGACGCCGTCGCGGAGCTTGAACGTGTAAGTGAGGCCATCGGGACTGATTGTCCAGGAAGTGGCCAGGCAGGGCTCGGGTTCGGTGGTGCCGTGTTTGAAACGGACGAGACCCTGGCAGACGTTGACCAGGACCTTCATCGACTCGCCATCGTCAACGTCGGCGGGATCGAGTTTCTGCGAATCTGCGCCGCGAGCGAACATCAGAACGGGTTCGGCACGCTCCGGGACTCGCTGGCATCCGGCCAGCAGGGCGGCAAGGACGATGGCCGACCAAGGCAAGAGTTTCATAGCGTGGATGTTAACGGACACACGGCGCGACAGCAAGCCGACGGCGTCGCTGGCGTTTGACTTTGTGGGGCGCGCAAACTAGAATAACAGGCTACGTGTTATGGCCAACGGCGCAGCCAGTGCTACCGTCAGGGTATCCCCTTTGCCAATCGATTGGTTGAAGGGGGCGCTATGCATTGCCGTGTTTGGCTTGGCGGCGTATGCCTACTGGGGCCAGTTGGCGGAGCACGAGTTGACCTGCTGGCAATGGCTGACCACTCATTGGAGCCGCATCTCGAACTATTCCCATGGACCGCTGATACCCTTGATCGCATCGGGCCTGCTGTGGTGGAATGTCTCGAAGCACGCGCACGAGCAGGAAGATTGGCGACCGTACTGGCGGGCTTTGGCGGGCGGCGTCGGGGCATTGATGATCTGGTTTGTCGGCAGCGCGATTCACGAAGAGTGGGAGCCTCGCGCGTACATCCTCGCGATGAGGCTGCTGCCACTCACAATGGTTTGGCAGGCATGGGCGTTGCGACGACATCTGGTGGGACGGGATGAGCCGCCCACGGTCACGGGGCCGGCGATCGTGGTCGTGGCGATGGGTATCTACTATCTTGGAATAAAGTCCGTTCAGCCGCGCCTGGTGGTAATCTCGGGCATCGTGCTGTTGTACGGGCTGGCCTTAAGCTTTCGCGGTCGTGACGTGTTTCGTCGGGTATTCTTCCCGATCAGTTTCCTGTTCCTGATGGTGCCGCTGAACTTTCTCGATAACACGGTCGGCTTCCCCTTGCGGATGTTTGTCGCCAGGGCGGCAACCTTTGTTTTGAACGCCATCGGCATTGAGGCGGTGCAGCGGGGATCGGGCATTATCTCCAATGTCTTTAGTTTCGACGTGGCGGATCCGTGCAGCGGCATCCGCTCCTTAATGGCGCTGACGACGGTCACGGCGGCCTACGCTTACGTGACCCAACACGTGGCTTGGAAGCGCTGGATTCTCTTTATGAGCGCCATGCCGCTGGCGGTGCTCGGCAACCTTGCGCGCGTGATCTCGATTGCGCTCGTGGCGCAAGTCTATGGACAGGAGATGGCTACGAAAGTCTACCACGATTGGTCGGGATTCATTCTTTTTCCCGTGGCCCTTGGGGCGATGGTTCTCATCGGGGTTTTGATGAACTTTCCGTACCACCGTATATTTGAAACTTGGTTGAAACCGACGGATGCGAAGCGGTCGCAGGATGACGGGCCATTGCCGCGAGCCTGACGTGAGGAGTTGTATGAGCAAAACAGAGACCTCCACCACGCAACCAATGACTGACCAACCTCAAACGCAGTCCATGACGACGCCTCGCCGCGGGCCGAGCACGACACAGATTGCCATTGTGGTGGCAATCCTGGGTGTTGGAGTGCTGGTCACGGCGATGACGTCCGATGTCGCGAAAGTGTCCGAGCCGGGCGTAAAGCTGTATCCCGACGGAACGCCGTTCCTGACGGACCAGGCGGGCGATTGGACGGGCGGGCAGAGGCAGGGCTTGACCGAGGACGAACAGCGACTTCTGCCCAAGGATACGGAAGGGTCGCGACGCCTCTTCAAAGACAAGGACGGCCACGAGCTGTTTTGCTCGGTCGTGTTGGCGGGACGTGATGTGACCAGCATTCACCGTCCCGAGCTTTGCCTGCCCGGGCAAGGTTGGAAAATCCAGAATGAGTTTACACAACCCATACCAGTGGCGGCAGCGCCGGGCGGCACGTTGAACGTGATGCGCATGAATGCGGCGCGTTCCATCCCGCTGGCGGATGGCCGGACGGTCCAGGCGCGGTCGATTTTCGTGTACTGGTTTGTAGGCAAGGATCGTATCACGCCCTATCACTGGC